>JASLCM010000012.1 GCA_030151845.1 Bacteroides sp. | reverse complement strand
AAGTTGCTAAGCATTTCGGCGTATCACGAGTAACCCTGAACGCCTCACTAACAAGAGTGGGTTATCCAGAAAACCCTTAAGACGATAGTTATAAAGGTTTATCTTGGTAAGACCTTCAAAAATGCACTATGTTATAGTGCCCACTTTTTAACAAAGATTTTTATTATATGATCAAATCTCCCTTAAATTATATTGGCGGTAAAAGAAAGCTCTTACCTCAAATACTACCTTTGTTCCCCAAGGATATCGATACCTTCGTTGACTTGTTTGCAGGGGGGTGTAATGTTGGGATTAATGTAGATGCTAATAAAGTTATATTTAACGACAATCTAACTTACCTCATAGATATGTATCAGTCTTTTAAAAACCATACAGTAGAACAGGTTTTAGATCATATTGAGGGCAGAGTTATAGAGTTGGATCTATCCTTAACTAATCAAGAGGGCTATTTGAAGCTCAGAGAGGAGTATAACGAAGATAGAGATCCGTTAGATCTATTCGTATTAACTGCGTTCTCTTTTAATCACCAAATAAGGTTTAACAATAGCCATAAGTTTAATAATCCATTCGGCAAAAAACGAAGTAGCTTCAATTCGAACATGAAAAAAAACTTGCTAAGTTTTTTGGAGGTTATTAAACAGGATAATTATCAGTTTCAAAGCCTTTCTTATGAAGAATTTGATTTTACCAACCTGTCAGGAAATGACTTAGTGTATTGTGACCCACCCTATCTTATTACAACAGGAACCTATAACGATGGTAAGAGAGGGTTTAAGGGATGGGGTGAGCATGAAGAAGATAAGCTACTATCTTTACTGGATAACCTGAATGAAAAAGGTATTAGATTTGCACTATCTAATGTATTAGAGCATAAAGGCAAAGAGAACTTATTGTTGAAGAAATGGTTGGAAGATAATAGCTACTATTGTCATGAGCTAAACCATAGTTACGCAAATTCATCTTACAAAACAACTAATAGAAAGAAGAATAGTAGCAAAGAGGTTTTAATAACCAACTATTGAGGTTAACTAGAGAAAATTATGCGATATATTGGGAATAAAGAAAGGCTTGTTGATACGATATTTCAGACATTACAGCAACATAATATAAAAGGAGAGAGTTTTTTTGATGTTTTTTCTGGGACGGCTAATGTCGGAAAGTTCTTTAAAAGGCAGGGTTATCAGATTTTTTCTAGTGACATCATGTATTACTCGTATGTGCTGCAAAAAGCATATATAGAAAACAACAATGAACCATTATTTCAAGGGGTTATATCGGTTTGCACAGACTCAATAAGAGATTTGTTTGAAAGCCCTCTCCAACAAGTTTTAAGTTACTTAGATGGCTTGCCACCCTTAAAAGGCTTTATCTACAGCAACTATACGCTAGAAGGTACGTCCAATCTAGATATTCCTAGAATGTACTATACAGGCGAGAATGGTATGTTTATTGACAAAGTTAGGACACAAATTGAGGACTGGTACCAAGAAAAACTAATAAATGAGAATGAATACTACGTTTTAATAGCTTGCTTGATAGAAACAGTTCCATTCTATGCAAACATCTCTGGAGTATATGGAGCCTTCTATAAAAAGTGGGATCAAAGAGCATTAAAGGGTATGCACTTAAGGTGTATCGAAGCTATTGATAACAATAGACAAAACTACGTTTTTAATGTGGATTCTAAACAGATACTAGGGGAGTGTTCAGCAGATATATATTACCTTGATCCTCCTTATAATCAGAGGCAGTATGCTCCTAACTACCATTTATTAGAGACTATCGCACGTTATGATAACCCCATAATCAAGGGAGTCTCGGGAATGCGAGATTATTCGGAACAAAAGTCAAGATTCTGTCAGAAACGGTATGCCTTAGATGAGTTGGAAAGCTACGTGAGGGACGGTAATTATAAGCATCTAGTCTTAAGTTATAATAGTGAAGGGCTGATGCAAACAGAGCAGATATTAGAAGTAATGCAGTCTTTTGGTAAGGTTGAGTTAGTTGAGTTTGATTATGCAAGATATAAAAGTAACAACAATGGGGCTAATAAGAATAAGAGGACAATTAAAGAGCAGCTTTATTTACTAAGCAAATAGCGTTCTTATTTTTATTATATATAACAGTAGAGGATATTCTGATATGAGCGATAAAAACCTTTGGATACTGACAGAAGAGCGCCCAAAATTAGATGTGTTAAAAACTATTATCGAGCGCTTTTGTGCTGATTTCAGTATAGGTTTTTTTGCTGGACCCTTACGTATCATACCTTTAGTTAGTAATGGGAAGTTTACTTTTACTTATGAGCTGCTTGGTATAGATTCACCAAATATAGCTAATATATATATCAAGACTGTCTCTGGAACTTCTAGTTTCGTAGACTTTATGGTCTACTTTCAGAAAAATGAACCTGTAGCTAGTGACGAACCACTATATGCAATAGAAGAGACTAAGACTGATGATAGTGAAAGTCGTAATACGGGTGTTTATCAACGTTGCACAAAGTTTGTATACATAGATTATTTTTACTCAGATGTAAAAAAAATCATGCTCTATGACTTACAAATAACTCAAAAGAAAGAACCTACCCAAACTAATATATTTGGCAGTAGATTGCTTGTAACCTGTGGGGTTGAGGTTATGGGGAAGGTGCAAACAGAAGAACAATTGCGCCCTTTCCAGAGTATTGATGAGCTTATCCAGTATAAAAATAGTATGAGAAAGCCTCCAAAGGGCAATGTGCCTATTGATATTATAAAGTACGATGACCGTATAGAGGTTTCTGGTCGTTTAGTTAAAAGTAAAAGACTCAGTCATGATCCAAATATTGGTGCTTTGACAATCATTGCAAAGGCTTTAAGAGTTCTCGGGTGGAATAAGGATATTGTAATAACCAAACATGGTTTGGAACAGCAGATGCTGACTAAAAGAAATAAGTTTATTCACATAGCCAATAGGTTAGATATCAAGCTACAAGATCTTATCGTTCCTAAAAATATAGAAAGCATCAATTATTGGAGATATGAAAATAAAGGTGAAAAACTAGCCACAATCTTTATACATCTGGTAGTTGAGTCTTTTACGAAAGGCTATAGTATTTTTGAAAACCATGCAGGATGTGAAAAAAGCTATTTCAAAAACTCGAATGGTGATGTTATACCTTTAGAAAAGTATAGCGATAGAAATGCATACAAATCAGGAGACAAAAGCAAAATTGCACACATACCTGACTTGATTCTTGTGGATGTCGAAAGGTTGCAAATAATAAATATTGAAGGAAAAACTTACGACAACCGTTTTCAAGGGATTGAAGAGCTATTAAATTACGACTTTATTGAGGAAATCTATATTAAGCCACAGTACCCCGACTACACCATTTCAAGAACTGTTGTAGTCTACGGCAGTAAAGAAACAGAAATTGTAGAGGTTGAAGTGAGCTTTATGCTAAATGAAAGAGGACAGATGATTTTAGGCATTAGAGCACCGAAACTATTCAATCAAGCTATCTCAAATTTATTGGATTACTGGACACAGAAAGTTTGACCAATACTTACTAAACGCTCTGAAATTTTGAGCATACCCTAGCGGAACCACCTAAAAAGCCCCTTAGACCGGTAATCACCCCATTTTTAATAGCGGTTGGCAGTAGAATTATTTAATTTATGTTGATGTAATTTTTGCCTCGGTGTGATGCCACCTAATGCCATGTTGGGGCGTTCGTTATTATAAGTCCAGAGCCAAGCAGTCGCTCCGTGCTGAACTTCTTCTAGACTGTCGAAGAGATTCTGGGTTAACCAGTCATAACGTACCGTCCGATTATAGCGCTCGACATACGCGTTTTGTTGTGGATTACCGGGCTGAGTGTGAATCAACGTGATATGCCGCTTAGCTGCCCACTCTAGGAGTGTTTTACTAATGTATTCCGGCCCATTATCACACCTTAAGCACGCAGGCTTGCCTCGCCACTCGATGATTTGATCCAGCACTCTCGTGACTCGCTCTGCAGGCAAAGAGAAGTCCACCTCTGAGTACGCACAAAGACTCAGGCATCACGAATGACGCAAACGACTGGGCTATCGAAACTATGGAAAACCCTCGGTATCCGCTCGAATTGCTACAGCGTGTGATTACTGTGAGCTTGGAGACGATGAAAATCGTAAACAACTTGCCGAAGTTGGACTTGTTGAAAGACTAGCCTTAGAAGATCAGCCATACCTGCTGGTATGGCTGATCTGAGTGGTTTAGCCGAACACGGTCAGCTTGCGGACAGCCGTCTGTATGGAGTTGGGTGACTGGTTTGTTTGCAATAAGGTTAAGCTGTTTTTCGTCAGGCTTATCCCTTGAGTAGAATGGTTTCTCCGCAAGGGTGGGTAAAGTGAACACCAGCTCAAATGAGCGCCTCATGTTTCATGGTGTACAGAGGCTTTGGGCGTGTGCCAGTCAACGACTAGCGATACACCACTGTATTATAGCAAAGAGATAGCGGCGCATTCTGCAGGCATAAAAAAACCGGCCTAAGCCGGTTTTTTGAGGTGGGTTAATATTCAGATGGAAGCAGAATAGTGGTAACGCTTCTATCCCATTCGGTGATGAT
>JASLCM010000249.1 GCA_030151845.1 Bacteroides sp. | reverse complement strand
TGAATACAGCGACTTGGCTGGAAGTAAACTCCCCTACTCTTTTGGACACTGGGGAGTTACACCAGAGAACCAACTGCTACTGCCTTTAACTGATGGAGAACGAACAGATGTTATTAAGTATGATTTAACGCAACGAACAGAGAGTGGCGGTCCCTATTCACTCAACGGAGTGGGTAGTATTGCCGTTACAGCCGATTATTAAAAGGGATCAAAGAAAAAATCAGCGCTAGCGAAAGAGTGAATTCGCTAGCGCTGATTTTTTTATCTACTTAAAGGAGTATCTTCTACGAACAAGCTGTACCTTTGTAAAAAAAGAGGTATGCAACTTCCCACAGCCGGACTTATCGTAATCAAAGAGAATCGAATTTTATTGGCCTTTAGTAAAAATAAAGAGGCTTGGTACCTTCCTGGAGGTAAAATAGATGCTGGAGAAACTCCAGCGCAAGGACTTGTTCGGGAGATAAAAGAGGAGCTCTCAATCGTGATTAACCCACAACTCCTCCATTTTTACTGTCATGTAACAGCGCCAGCCTATGGTGAGGAGCAGTACACTATGGAGCAAGAGTGTTTTTTATATCCACTCAAAGAGAGAGCCGTAGCCAATAGCGAAATTGCAGCAATCCGTTATTTTAGTTTTGAAGAGTACCTAAGAGAGTCCGTACAAGTTTGTGGCGTTATTGAGGTCTTTGAAAACCTAAAACGGGACCAACTTCTTTAGCCCCACCTCTTCTCTTACATTGTATTTCCCTGCACGCAGAGAGTAATCCCTTTTCTTTGTCTTTGAATGAAGAGTTATGTACCTTTGCACGGTAAAAAAATAATTTACCGAAGCAACACAGAAGTTGCTCTGGCAGAGATTTAAACAAAATTAAATTATGATTAGTAGAATTGAAGATGCCCTAGAAGATCTAAGAGCTGGTAAAGTTATAATTGTTGTAGATGATGAAAATAGAGAGAATGAGGGTGACTTGGTTGTTGCAGCCGAAAAAATCACTCCCGATGCTGTAAACTTTATGCTTCACCACGGTCGTGGAATCCTTTGTACTGCTCTGCCTAAAAATAGATGCAAAGAGCTAGAGCTTCACCCCATGGAGCAAAAAAACACCTCTCTTTTAGGAACTCCCTTTACTGTCTCAGTAGACTATATCTACCCTGAGGCAACAACAGGTGTGGCTAGCAATGAACGTGCTGCAACGATAAAGGCCTTAGTCTGCCCCGAAACCCAAGCAACCGACTTAGCACGTCCTGGTCATGTATTTCCCTTGCAAGCGCAAGAAGAGGGTGTTTTTGCCCGACAAGGACATACGGAGGCTGTAGTAGATCTGACTCGTATTGCTGGTTTAAAGCCAGGTGGAGCCTTAATAGAGATCATGAATCACGACGGAACAATGGCTCGCCTTCCACAGCTAAAGGCATTGGCCAAAGCGCATGAACTCAAAATTATAACCATAGAAGATCTTATCGCTTATCGAAAGAAGCACAATGTATAAAGAAAAAGGGCTAATTTGAATTGGCCCTTTTTTCTTGTGTTGTTCTCATGAAATAAGTGATAAATGGACTTTCAATAGATTTAGTTAGATGTAATTATCTCTATAGAAGAGGCACATACCTTTTTAGGTGATATAGCAATAGAGAAGCAAGCTTGTTATCGATTATTATAAAGTACATATATAATGAAAACAATTAAGTTGAATCGTTCTATCTTGCTTAAGAGAGTAAAATATCAGTAGTACTTGTTAGCACAAATAAATCTCTTACTAGCTGAATAAACTAGAGTCGTTTTACTCATTTGTAGAGCGGCTCACAATCTCTATATTGCAAGTCAGCTTAATCACAATGCTAATTCTAGAACTATCATTTAATATTCACTCTAAACTTCTATGTGTTTTGTTTTTTAAATACGTAAGTCCTAAGATTTATGTTCTACCTAATTTTTAGGAAATAAAAGGTTCAGCTAAATTTAGCTGAACCTTTTATTTCTTATTCCTTTTTTTATTGTTTTCGTTTAAAGTGCAAACGTAGTGGTGTAAATTCCATATTCCCCATGAAATCATAGATTTCAGTTAGGAATTCTGTTGGTTCAAAATCTTCAAGCGTGCATTCTAATATCTCCTCACCATTAACGTCCAAAATACGGAAACAGACTTCTGCATCGCGAATTTTAGTATGAGTAGCTGAAAAGTGAATATTTATATTTGGAAATTGATAAGCAGATACTCGTATTTGAGGAGGACGCATTGTTGCCCCTTCATAAAATGATTTATTGATCTCATCTTTGAAGTGAATTTCTCGACTTGCAGTGCCAAAGTAGTTCTTTAAATCACTAACGATATGAGGATTAAAAGTATATGTGGTATAGGAATCACCAATAAATTCAAAGTAATCACTAGTACTTCCCTTTGGAATTTTTGAAATATCAGTCATTAAGCCATAACCTTCCTCTAGTGTTTGGATATTGGAAACCTCAACAAATTGCCACTGTCCTGCTAATAGACTAGGTCCTTTAATTCGAATTTGTAACAGACTGTTGTTACCTAATGCATAGCCATCCTTGTGCGCTAAGCGAAGTATTAACTTATCTTTTCCCTCTTCTAACTTTAAGAAACGCAAATTTATGCTACCCTGCGATTGGCGAGTACGTACTGTTATATAAGGACCATCTATAAACTCAAAGTGCTCTCCTTCTATAGCTGTAGAACTAGGGTCTATTAATACCTCAAATTGAGTTTCTGTAGCTACCTTATAACCTATTCCCTGCATAGTCTCTAACTTGAGATTAAACGCAGAAGCTAGGGACAATACTTCCTGCCTATTTTCGAAAGACATAATAATGCCCTGACTTCCCAAAAGCTCTACTACGGTGTAGTTCATCAACCCCAATTCATAGCCAGCTGGTTTGTTTTTTAAATTAATGATGAGCTCTTTACTCTCTTCTGCAATATTCTCAGGAATACGCTCAATTTTCAATGTTGCTTGAGTTTCCCCTGGTTTAAAGATAAATTCTGCTTGATTTAACTGAAAGTCTATGCCTTCTTTGGCTGTTCCTGCCAAAGATACTCCTACTACAACTTCTTGTGTTGGGGCAACCTCTACAGTAGCGTGAACTTCTAAGCTTCCCGTTGCCAAGGAGTAACGTGCTTGTTCTACATAAATTAATGGAAGCTCAACCTCCTTCTCTGAAGAGCAAGAAGAACTCATAAATAGAACGATAAGACTCCCTATAAAACTTAATATTTTCTTCATAATTGTTTGGCTTTATAGATTTTTATGGCGTTACCTGCTCGTTATAATCTTTTAGAATCTCATTAACAATAGCTGTTTCCACATCATTCAGGAGTACAGGGTCGGGCATTTTATAAACCTGACTAGTACTTGAATCTTCTTTTGGAAGTGGAACTAACTCATCTGGACTGCTACATGCAGTATATAAACTACCCATAGCTAATAAATTGAGTAGTAAAAATAAGGGATATATTCTTGTTCTCATTATTTCTTATTAAAAGCTTAATTACTCTTTATTTCTGTATAGCCAGGGTTTTGCTCTAGCTTATTAACAATATTAATATTACTAATTGGTAAAGGTAGAGTGTACATAAAAGATTGGGTCACATACTTACGTCCGTTGTAAGCTGTCCAAAACTCAGGTGCCCCATTTCTCTTTTGCTCAAAGAAACGATCTCCTTCTAGAAAAAACTCCTTACGGCGCTCTGTCAAAATAAGGCTTAATAGCGGAGTTAAAGGTTTACCTAACGCATCAACCTGTATAATTTCCGTTTTTAACGGAGCAGGAATCTCCTCGGCTGTTAGATAGATATAATTTTTAATACGATGGGCACGTAACTCATTAATAGCTTGTAAGGCTTGTTCTTTTTTATTGAGGTGATAAAAACACTCTGCCTCTATCAATTTAAATTCAGCTGCACGCATGCCACAAAAGAACACTTTAGTTGCCTGACGTTTTTCATTAACCCACAATTTATAACGAATATCCTTCTCAGCCTCTTTGAAGTTGGCTAAAAGTCGACGACTCACAGGCCTTGTCTTAACTGTTTTATTGATGCCAGTTAAACTTTGGTTACCTGAGGTGCTAACAGAACGATAAGCCTTTAAAAGTTGATTGCCACTAAGTGTATAAACAGAATTCATCATGTTAGCATAGGCTTCATCCTGTAAAAGTGGGTATTTATTTAAGATCTCCTGAGCCAAAGGTAATGCTTTATTCCATGCATGAGTCCAAAAATACAAACGAGCAAGATAACCTTTAACTACATCTTCTGTAAAACGATAAACTGGTTCATTCATTTGATACTTAAGAGACTCTTTCAAGTCATCTTCTATGAGATCTATGGTTTGTTGAAGCGAGCTTCGTATAGGCTTAGCTTCCATATCAAACTCTGTAACTAAAGGAAGTCCCAACTGATTAGCTAAATAATCTTGTTTGGGAGCTTCACAATAGAGCCGCATCAGTTGATAATAAGCTACACCACGCATAGCATAAGCAGTAGCTAATACTTCATTCGCTTGCTTAGTTCCCG
>JASLCM010000238.1 GCA_030151845.1 Bacteroides sp. | reverse complement strand
TAGTCTCTACTATATTCATTCCACTTACTTTCCTAGGAAAGTAAGTGGAATGAATATAGTAGAGACTATAGTTAATCTCTTCATTATATCATTCATTCGTAAGTCATTGTTTGAGATGTATAAGTCGACCAAAGAGGAGAGTAGCTCTCTACAGGTTTCTATTGTTTGAAGAGCAAAATTTAAATGGTCACTAACATCGTTTAGATAGGGCTGCATCTCTTTCCTAGCAAGTTTTGTACTTCGTAATAAGTAGCTAAATTGATCTTTAATAGGATAAACACCACGTTTCATAGCGAGGTATTCTCTTCTGTAATGCTGTATTTTTATACCAATCTGACTAGTTGCTGTAGAAGTTAATAAAGTCTCTTCTAGATTCTCCAACTCTTCCTCAACTCTTAGTAAATGTGTAGAGTAGTTTGCCATAGCTCCATTAAGAAGAACTACCAAAAGATAGTCTAAATTTCGCTCTCTAATACTTAACACGTTATTCTCAATGCCAGTTATAGCCTCTTGTATGAGGTTAGACTGTTTTTCAGTAAAAGTTAAAAGATAATTATCTTGAAGAATAAAACTTGCCTGTTGCTTATCTAAAACATCCTCTTCGTTAAGTGAGAATAACTTAAGAATGATGAATAGCTGATTCTCCTGTTCCTCTATTTTTGTAGGGTGGTTACTATTCAATATATCTTGCGTAGTAAGAAAATCAATGAGTAATGCTTTACAAAGCTCCCCTATTGTCTTTGTATTCTCAAGTCCAGTAACATGAATCCAATGCTTAGTCTCTTTAGATGGACCATTAGCAACCAGTTGGGTTAGTTCTGAAAAAGAGTTTACTGCTGTTGTTTTGATCTTTTCCTTATTGTAGGAGATTAAATAGATAGTTGTTGGGTTAGCTTTTTGCTTTCCTAGGTAGAGAAGCTCATTAGCCAACTGGTTATTTTTTGTTCTTTTGTATTTTTTCATGGGCTAATTAATTAGTAAAGATCAATAACAGTTATTCCAGCACCACCAAATTGTACATGCTCATCTTGAAAGTTTTGAACCCCTGAATTAGTTGAAAGATACTCTCTGATGAGGCTCCTTAATATACCAGTTCCAGTTCCATGAAGAATCCGAACTCTATCCATCCCAAGAATGATAGCATCATCAATAAAATAGGTTACAGCTTGAAGGGCTTCATCTCCTCTCATTCCTCTAACGTCAATGTCTTTTTTAAAGTTAAGCTTTTTATCGTAAATAGCATCATGGGTTTGAAGACTAATGGAATGTGTTGTATCGCTCTTTTGTATTGCTTTATTTGAAAGCTCTAGCTTGTTTAATTTAGCTTTCGTTTTTAGTTGTCCGAAAATAACAACAGCATCTTTACCATCAATACTAATAACCTCCCCAACCGTACTCTGTCCCTTCAAGGTAACTTTGCTGCCAATCTCTATCTGTTTAGTTTTTACCACATTACCTTTTGCTTCTGGCTTATGAGTAGTCTCTTTTTTCTTTTGCTCCTTTCGTTGTTGGCGACGTTGTATTTTTGCTATTTTTTGCTCAATTTTATGGTCAAAAGAAGATTCTTTATTTTCAATTTTCTCTTTGAAGAGCGAAAGCTCTTTTCTTGCTATTCGTGTCTTTTCTTTCTCGGCTTGAGCTTCTTTTATGGTACGAATAGTATTCTCTATCTTAGCATTAGACTCTTCAAAGATTTTTCGGGCTTCTTCTTTGGCTTGTTCAATCATTTTTTTTCTAGACTGAGCAATGTCTTCTAGTGCAGTATTATATTTAGCAATTTTCTCCTCAAAATCACGCTCTCTAGCCCTAATATTTCGTCTTTTATTCTCCCAATAACGTTTGTCTCTAACAATATCTTGGAGGTACTTATCGGCATTGATGTACTCAGCGCCTACTAATGTTGAAGCCTCTTCTATAATTTCCTCTGGTAAACCTATTTTTCTTGCAATTTCAACAGCAAAAGAACTTCCAGGGTTACCAATTTGTAGTTGAAAAAGTGGCCGCATTAAATGTCTATCATAAAGCATAGCCCCGTTAATAATTCCAGGTGTATCTTCAGCAAAAAGCTTTAGGTTTTGGTAGTGTGTAGTAATAACACCGAATGCCTTATTGTCATTGAACCTCTTTAATAAAGATTGAGCAATAGCTCCCCCTATTTGAGGTTCTGTTCCTCCTCCAAACTCGTCAATTAAGAGAAGTGTGTGTTGATCTGAGTTCTTCACCATGTTCTTCATATTTGTGAGGTGTGAAGAGTAGGTGCTTAAGTCATCTTCGATAGACTGCTCATCACCAATATCGATTAAAATATTTTTAAAAATACCAAAAGAACTCTCTTCGCTAACAGGTACTAAAAGTCCACATTGTAGCATGAACTGGAGTAACCCCACTGTTTTAAGACAAACAGATTTTCCCCCAGCATTTGGACCAGAAATAAGCAGGATTCTGTCTTTGCTATCCAGAGTTATATCCAAAGGAACAACCTCTCTGTTATGTTTCTGGAGAGAAAGTTGTAAAATAGGATGAACAGCACTTTTCCACTCAATATACTCTTTTGCTAAAAGAGTTGGTTGTATAGCTTTTACTTGAATAGCAAGTAAGGCCTTTGCCCTCACAAAATCTATGTATGCTAAGAAGTCGTACGAAGTTAAAATATGTGGAACAACTGGACGTATCCGTGAGGATAAGTCGGCTAAAATTCGATTAATCTCTCTCTTTTCGTCATTTTCTAATTCACGGATTCTGTTGTTTGCTTCAACAACAACAGAAGGTTCAATAAAAACGGTTTTTCCACTAGCAGATTCATCGTGTACAATTCCTTTTATTTTTCTCTTATGACTGGGTAAAACAGGAATAACCAACCTTCCGTCACGTAGGGTTGGAGTTACATCCTTTTCAACGATACCATCAGCTTGAGCTTTTCTTAGAATAGAGTTTAGTGATTTTGAGATTCCACCCAATGTATTAGCTAGTTCTCTACGTATATTTAGAAGAGTTGCTGAGGCATTATCCTTAATTTTTCCATACTTATCTATGATTAAGTCGATTTGTTTAATGAGCTTAGGGAAAACAGCAACCTGTTTAATCTCTTCTCTTAAATAAGGGTACTTAGGCTGCTCTCCATCATTTTCTGAAGTCTCATACAGAAACTTAACAATTAAAAAAATAGTTTCTAAAGATCGCTTAAGATCGAAGAGTTCTTGTTCATTGAGAAATAAACCCTCAACTCTTATTCGTTTCAAGGAGGGGCGAACATCAAAGAAATATTGATCTGGAAAAGCTTCTTCCTCTTGTATGATTCTAACAAACTCTTTGGTTTGTGTTAATGCTTTATGGATGAAGTCATAGTTTTGACTAAAGACGAGTTGTTCAACTTGTTCTTGTCCAAGCGTACTAAGACATTTTTTTGTTAAAAGCTCTCTAACTTTATCAAAACCTATTTTGTGTTCAAAATTATGTGGGTATACCATTAAACTTTCTATCTGTTAGTTACGGTGCAAAAGTACAATATTTTCGATAAAAAATCATTGTTATGTTTGGATATTAAAAAATGATTTGTACCTTTGCAACGCTTTCGACAGGAAATGTCTGATGCTTTGGAGAGGTGGCAGAGTGGTCGATCGCGGCGGTCTTGAAAACCGTTGAACTGAG
>JASLCM010000024.1 GCA_030151845.1 Bacteroides sp. | reverse complement strand
TAACTATATTTTACAAACCTATGTCTATGCAATAGAGAATTTTCAGTGTTTGGCTGAAACCTTACATGAGGTATGTGTAAAGGCAACTCTAAACGATAAATCAATCTTCGACTTTGAGGCTTATTTAATTGCTTATTCAGAAATAATTTATCCTCTGTTTTTGTGGACGCTGTGGTTTTATAAGGAGCGAGATACAAACACATTTCCAATGGGAGAGTTTAATTCTTATACAAGGGTTTATAAGTTTAGCATTAGAAATCCCGAAGCTTCATTAGATATAATAGCACATAAAGTGGGGGTTAAATTAAGAGCTTTAGAGAGAGAGTACCCCGAAAAAGTGGCTCAAGTAGAGGCTTTTGGGAAGGAGTTAGTAGAGCTAGGTGTCCAATCATATAACACCTACCTGTTTATTCAAGGACATCACTTAAAGGATCAAGTGATTATGAAAATGCTAGTACCTATCTGTTCAGAGTTGAGAAAACTGCGTGAAAGGTATATCAGAAGGCTAGCCAAACATGAGGAACAGTACAAAAATGAATTAACTGCCTACCAGAATAGTCAGTTAAAAATAGACATAGCTCTAAAACAAAATAGAGGGTTTAATCATCATCCTTTTTATTCTAAGATTAAAAAAGATATTCAAAAATTACTAAAGGAGGGAAAGAGAGTTGCTGGTAAGTGAAAGTAAACTGATTTTAAGTAAAACGCTTATGAATAATTTAGTAAATAACATAAATAATTTTTTGCAGGAAATAGGAATATCTGTAGAGTGGGCTGATAAGGTAGATGCAGCTTTAACCTTTTTACTGGTTGTAAGTTCTATCTTTTTTATCCAGTTTATCTCTAAGAGAGTAATTGGAACTCTTTTAGAGAGAGTAGAACCTAAAATACGATCAGCAAGGGTGCGCGAAATAATTTTTCAAAAACGTGTTCTACGCTATTTATTAAATCTAATAGCTCCGATATTATTATTAGTAACTATACCAATAACTTTTGATGTTGAGAATAGAACAATAAGTCTCTTACTTCGACTAAGTGAGGCTTACATATGGCTTGTTATTGCTCGATTCTTGAGTTTGTTCATGACAGCTATTTATGATTTCTATAGTACAAAAGAGGAGTTGAGAGATCGCCCACTAAAGGGATTGCTGCAAACAGCTCAAACTATATTATATATTTTAATAGGAATATATATTGTTTCTATTTTAATCGATAAGTCGGCAGTAAAGCTACTTACAGGATTAGGAGCTTCTGCAGCTATACTCATGTTGATTTTTCAAGATAGTATCTTAGGAGTTGTTTCTGGTATTCAGCTTTCTGCTAACAACATGTTAAAAGTAGGAGATTGGATAACAGTCCCCAAATATGGAGCCGACGGTGATGTTATTGAGGTTACTTTAAATACTGTTAAAGTTCAAAACTTCGATAAAACAATAACAACGCTTCCACCTTATGCTTTAATGAAAGACTCCTTTCAGAATTGGCGTGGTATGCAAGAGGCAGGTGGAAGACGAGTGAAGAGATCTATAAATATAGATATGAGTAGCGTCTCTTTCTGCACACCAGAAATGTTGAAAAAGTTTAAGAAAATTCATCTGTTAGAGAAGTATATTGAGGAAACAGAAACAGATATTGACTCTTTTAATAAAAAATACGATATCGATAACAATGTGTTGGTGAATGGAAGAAGACAAACCAACTTAGGAGTTTTCAGGAATTATGTACTAAACTATTTGCAAATGCTACCTATGGTTAATAAAGATTACGCCTGTATGGTTCGTCATTTGCAGCCTACAGAAAAAGGAATCCCTGTGGAATTGTATTTCTTTACAAATACTGTAGTATGGGCTGAATATGAGAAAATACAAGCCGATGTTTTTGACCATTTACTAGCAGTTATACCTGAATTTGGCTTACGTGTTTTCCAGGAACCCTCTGGAGCTGATATTAAGAAAATGGATGTTTTTCAGAAAGAGTAAAAGATTTTATTCAATGATAGTGTATGTATAAAATGCGGGTGGAATTCCACCCGCATTTTATTTAGTTATTAAAAGGAGTTAGTATAAAAGAGAATCGATAAGGTACAATTGGAACCAAATATTTATCCAGCACTCCAGGACCACAGGTTGCGGTACCTAGTCCTGCTTGAATGACATCTAAATGCAAAGTACTAACACCTGTTTTTGTGAGTTGATTGAGGTGAGTAGCCCCATCAATGATATAATCTTCGTAAGGAGTTGCACTGAACTCAAACAGTTGGGGTGCTTTAATATTTAATCCAAACCCGTCATCACTATAAATCTTTATCCATCTTACATCGGTTCGATTTCCTGTTGCTTGTGGAATAACATAGGGATGGAACATCTCCTCTACCGTGGTGGTATATAGGCCTATTTTTCCTGCAGCTTTCCTATCCCAATAAGTTTCCATATCACCCCGGCCCAAATAATCGATATGTTTGTAGTAATCTGGTAACTCCATAACAAGTCCAACACGTGCTAGAGACTGAATAATTGTAGTGTCTGGTTCAAATTCAACATCTATACGAATAGAGTTATTCTTTTGTAATGTGTAGGTGTAATTGGCGAGACCAATCACTTGTTTATCCTTATTTACTAGCTTGGTTTTGGTCTCAATGACCTTTCCTTTGCGTGATATAGAGTAAGCCTCCTGTTTAAAATCGGCTAGTCCAGCTTTTTTCCAGCTTTTATCCCCATGTCTATCTCTAATGTCATTGTCTGTAAGTGGGCGATAGAGCGATAGTCGTAAACTTGTAGCGATAAATTGTTCCTTTTCAATGATAATGGAGGAAAGTGCGCCACTCTTCTCATCTATATCAATTGAAACATTGCCCATAAATTTTTCCTGCTTTTTATCGACCTTGTTATTTTCTATGGTAAACTGGTCGTATGCAACCTCAAAATCTTTGGATAGGAAGGGCTTATTTTCTCTGGGAGTCCATTTCAGGTTGATGAAAACCTCATTGTAGTTACGTGGTATTTTAAAGGAGCCTAGTGAGAATGTGGTGTGCTGTTGAGGCTCGCAGTTAACCACTAACTCCCCACTTTTTAGTACAGTGTTATCATCGCCTTTTATTTCCCAATGAAGCTTATATGCCTCTAGGTTAGTAAAGAAGAACCAGTTCTTTACTTGAAAAGATAAACTCTCTTTATCAACCCATTCGGTTTTTATGTTTTGATATATTTTTTTTACCTCTTCCAGGTGTGGGTGAGGCACCCTTGCTGCACTGACTAAACCATTGCAATTAAAATTCCCATCCGAGGGCACATTGTAAGGACCGTAATCTCCTCCATAAGTCCAAAACCAATTTCCATCTTCATCTATTTCCATGAAAGCTTGGTCTACCCAATCCCAAATACAGCCACCCTGTGCATTAGGAATAGTTTCGAATAGCTCCCAATACTCTTTTAAAGCACCTACACTATTTCCCATAGCATGTCCATACTCACATAAGATAAGAGGACGCTGTGAAGAGTTCGAAGAGGTATATTTTTTTATCCAATCTAAGCTACTGTACATGGGGCAGTAGATATCGGTGTTAAAGTCTTGCTGAGCACGTTCATACTGTACAGGTCTTGTCTTATCCTTTTCTTTCAACCATTTGTATGTCTCTTCAAAATTGATGCCATTCCCGGCCTCATTTCCTAGGGACCATATAATAATAGCTGGATGATTTTTAGATCTTTCATACATACGCACTGTACGATCCAAATGCATTGCTAGCCAAGTAGAGTCTTTGGCTAAAGAGCTTGCTCCATACCCCATGCCATGAGATTCGATATTTGCCTCATCAATGACGTATAAACCGTACTGGTTGCATAGTTCGTACCATAAGGGGTGATTTGGATAATGTGAACTCCTAACAGAATTGATGTTATGTTGCTTCATTAACTCAATGTCCTTAAGCATCAGTTCTTTTGAAACTGTTCTTCCCTTTTGTGAGTGTTCATGCCTATTTGTACCCTTTATTAAAATAGGTTTTCCATTAAGTAGGAAAAGCCCTTCCTTAATTTCACTAGTTCTAAAACCAACCTGACAACCTGTTGTATAGGTGTTTTCTCCCTTTTCATTGGTAAGAGATAAGATTAAAGTATATAGGTTGGGGGTTTCTGCAGTCCAAGTCGCCACTTTAGGTAGTTTCTTTTCTGCAAAAGTAATTAGTGGTTGAGTAATGCTCTGTTCCTCACTAATAATAGTTTGTCCGTAGTTGTCTAGTAACTTGTAAGATAGTTTACCAGAGAAGGTGGGACTTTGAATTTGCACTTTAAGGTTAAAAATTCCCGTTGAGTAGTGTTCTTTATCCAGAGTAGCTGTTAGCTCGTAGTCTTGAATATATTGTTGAGGAGTGCAGTAGAGGTAAACGTCTCGCTCTATTCCACTCATCCGCCACATATCTTGGCATTCTAAATAAGAACCAGCACTCCATCGGTAGACCTCCATCGATACTTCATTTTTCCCAGGCATTACGAATGAGGTTATATCCCATTCTGCAGGAGTTTTAGAACCCTGATTATAGCCAACATATTGTCCATTAATCCATAAATGGTAAAAAGAGGAGGTTCCCTCATTGCAGAAGAAAATCTTTTGGCCATTCCATTGCTCTGGAATTGTAAAGCTTCTTTTGTAGGAACCCACTTCATTCTCTTCATAAGGGACTAAAGGTGGTTCTTTTTTGAAATTGAAAAGTTTGCTATCGAACTCATAGGTAGTGTTAACATAGATTGGATAACCAAATCCTTGTCTTTCCCAATTCCCAGGAACCTCTATAGGAGCCCAGTTACCTACATAGTAGTTGTTTTTATAAAAATCGATTGGACGCTTGTCTGGATTTTTCGTCCATTTGAATTTCCAGGTACCATTTAGGCTTAAAAACCTTTTTGAAGTTGTATGATTTCTTGTGATAACATCAATGTCGCTATCATAAGGCCATACATAAGTATGAGGTTTAACTTTGTTTAGACCTATAGCTTTTTGGTCAAGCCATGGAAGCTCTTTTTTTTCTGCATAGGCGTTTAGGCCAGGCAAGAGTAAGAGCATGGTTAGGTAGAAGATTTTTTTCATAGTATGTGTTTTTAAGGAAAACAAGAAAGCTTTTTGTGCAAACAAAAAGCTTTCTAACTTAATTATTTTATGTTATAAATACCAGTTCTCATCAAGTCTTATAAAGTAGAGTTCATCTTGTGGACGGAAATAAACAATAGTTGGGTCCCAAAGAGTAGGATAGCCACCATATATTCCTGACAGTTTGATTAATTTGATCTTATGTACTCCTTTTGCCAATGCAATAGAGCCATCATCATGCGATTGCTTTTTTACTTTACCCTCAGAGTTTAGAACGAGGACGTCATCAATCCAGACCTGGTCAACTCTTGAGTTTACATAATAGACATTGTCTTTAGGTACCTTTATGTAACCTGTAATAACTGTGCTATAAAAATCATTATCAGTTAGTTCACGATGTCCTTTTACCACATATTTCTCTTGGTCGGGAGTAGTTAAACACTCTGTTTCTGCGGGAACAAGGTTTCTTAAATCATTAACTTTGAAATGCTCTCCCTTATAATAAGCTGCTGTTAATCCTTTAGTATCAATAGGCTCTGTTACTGCTGGTGAGTAGTTTTGTTTTTCGACTTGAATATGGCGTACACGGCTCATTTTCCCAGATAGTAAGATAGAGCGTAATTTAAGTGGGGTGCTCTCTTTAAAAAGAAGAGGCTCGGTATATTCGGTTGATGTGTTGGTTGGTTCACTGCCATCAGTAGTATATACAATTTTTACAGGTTCAGTAGTGTCAAAAGCTAAAGAGACACTATCAACAAAAGCAACAAAATCTGTCGATGGAACGCCTTTTTGCTCAGGAAGAGGAATGTAATAATTAACATGGTGCATATCTAAACGAACGCGTTGATTATCCATTCTTCTTTCAAAATCTATGTAGTTTTTATTTTCTGGCGTACTCCATGCAACTTCAGCAAGCGCTAAAAGTCTTGGGTAGGTATAATATTCTACCAATTCAGGAGTATACATATATTCAGTCCATACGTTTGCTTGAATTCCCAAAATATGATGGTGCTTCTCGGGCTTAAGGTCCTTAGGCAAAGGATTATATTCGTAGGTCTTTTTCAAAGGAACAAAACCACCTATACCAACAGGAGATATTTTTGCATCGCCTTGATGCGAGTCTAAATACATCCAAGGTGAAGGGGTCATTATCACATCGTGATTCATTGATGCAGCTTTAATTCCTCCAGCTTCACCTCGCCAACTCATAACCGTAGCCGATTGAGCTAGTCCTCCCTCTAAAATTTCATCCCAACCAATAAGATGTTTCCCGTGCTTTTGTAAAATTTTTTCAACACGTGCAACAAAATAACTTTGAAGTTTTTGCTCAGGAGTGTGTTCTCTATCGGCAATTAAGCCTTCTTCTTGAATACGCTTTTGACATTTAGGGCAGTTCTCCCACCTTACTTTAGGAGCTTCATCACCTCCAATGTGAAAGTATTTACTTTCAAAAAGAGGGGCTACCTCGTCAATAATATCCTCTAGGAAAGAAAAGGTCTCTTCATTCCCAGCACAATAAACATCATTTGAGATACCCCATAGGTTGCGAACTTCAAGTGGTCCTCCCGAGCAGGAGTATTCTGGGTAAGCACTTAAAGCGGCGACTGCGTGTCCTGGAAGCTCTATTTCTGGGATGACTTCAATGTAACGCTCTTTCGCATACGCAATGATTTCTCTTACCTCATCTTGAGTGAAGAAATGAGGTCCGTAAACATGTCCTTCAGTCTCCACTCTTTTTGACCCAATTTCTGTTAATAGGGGATACTTCTTTATTTCAATTCTCCATCCTTGATCATCAGTTAAATGCCAGTGAAATTTATTGATTTTATACATCGCTAGGATATCAAGATGTTTCTTGATGTAGTTAACATCCGAAAAATGGCGACAAACATCCAACATTTGTCCTCTGTATCCAAAACGAGGTTCATCTTTAATGGATATAGCTGGTATTTCCCATGCAATGTTTTTTACCTGCTGAGAACTTTCGATTTCGGCAGGTAAAAGCTGCATAACTGTTTGCATTCCATAAAACAGACCGTGAGGTGTTCGAGCTAAAACTTCTATTTGGTTAGGATCTACCTCTAAATGGTACCCCTCACTATTTAATGAAAGATCTGGATGAATGGAGAGCTTAATAAAGTTCTTCTCTGGTGTTTTTTGTTGAATTGTAAGGTTGAAGGCTGTTGACTTATTTATTTTTTCCTTAAAAAAAACTGCAATATCTTCTATCTCTTTAGAGGAGCAGACGAATACAGTGTTCTTATTTAATAAGAACAATCCCTCCTTTTCTGTCATTGACAAAGGGGTTGGGGTTATATTGATTCCTTTATTATAGGGGTTATATACCAGTTCCTCTTTGCAGCTATAAAGGAAAAAAGTGAATAAGATTAAACTGAATGATATTATTTTCTTCATCTCTTTAGTAGGTCTTTTGTTGTTTTAATTAATTGGTATCCTCTTGATCTATATTCAATAATCCACCTGTATTAGGGTCGAAAACCACTTGGATTGTCGATTTTTTATTGAAAAGTGTTGGTGCTAAGAACTCTTGTGTTCCAAATTGAGTAATGAGAAGTTCGCCTTTATAAATAGGGGTAGAAGAGGTGTAAACTGTAACTTCGGCTTTGCCTGGTACATTATAGGCTATACCAACCGTTTTCTTTTTTCCCTTCTCTTCGTTTTCTGGGATTATTTTTTGGTCTTTCATATCCAAATATATAGGTTCTCCTGCAAGATTGTCTTTTTCAAGAACCCCATATACTGTTGAAAAGCGAAAGACAACCTCTTTATTGTATTCTTTAGGCTCTAATTGAAAAATATAACTTTTCTCCTCTTTGGAAACCTTACCAGTAAACATACTAGTCATAGCTCTCTCTTGTTCTTCAAGGTTGTCTAGCATTAGTTTTAATTGTTTCCCATCTTGGGGCATATTATCTGCTTGACCTCTAAGGAGTGCATTTCGACTCTCTCTAATGGTATAAATTTCGCGCGCAACCAATTCTGCCATTTTTGCAGTAGAATTAGCTAATAAAATCTCTTCGGTAAGAAATTCCCTTGGATCAATGCTTTTTACACTTGTAGTGTGTGAAGACTCTACCTTTGGCTTTGGTGTATAAGGGCAGTTTATTGATTTGATAAGCCCTTCAGGAGTTAGTTCTACCAGGGGAGCTACGCTTTTATCTTTCATCTTAATAAAAAAGGTCTCTTCTGGATTGTTTACTCCAATTGAATTGACTTCAATACTCTTTAATGCCCACTTTACTTCTGCTTCACTTTTGCTATTACTCATATGCAGATATCTTTCTGCATACTGACTAAATTCACCAGGGTGATAAGTTATTTTTTCAGCATTAACCTTTATTTGGAGTACGGATTTGGGAAGCATATATACAACCCCATAATCTTTTCCTCTCATGACGCCCGAAACTACATTTGTTTGAGCGCTTACACAGCTCAAAATAAGCGTGCTAATAGTTGTTATTAATAGTAATCTTTTTATCATAAATCTTTTAGTTTAAACTGATCGTTGAACTTCTTTGAAAGCTTTAGGTAGGCTTTCTATAATGTCACTAGCTATTAATGAATATTCACCTTTCTCTTGGGCTGCAAGATCACCAGCAAAGCCATGTAGATAGGTCCCAATGAGAAGTGTTTCAACAGGGGAGTATCCTTGTGATCTAAGTCCAAGTAAAATACCAGTAAGAACATCACCACTTCCAGCTGTAGCCATTCCTGGGTTACCTGTTGAGCATATGTAAAATTTCCCATAGGGTGTTACTATAAAAGAATAGGCTCCTTTTATAAGTAGATATGCTCCTGTTTTGCTACTAAACTCTAAACCTTTTCTTAGTCTAATGTAAGAATTCGCGCATTTCCCTATTAAGCGTTCAAGTTCAATAACGTGTGGTGTTAAGATGGAGTCCTTAGGAGTATCTTGGAGAATAGTTTCACTTGTGGAAAGTGCATTTAGAGCATCAGCATCTATAATTAAAGGTATATTTGTAGTTCGTATTTGGTCAAGAATAGCAAGCTCTGTAGCTTGTTTTCTTCCAAGTCCAGGTCCTATTGCTAAAGTGTTGTTTCGATCATAGTCGATAGAATAAGTGAAATTCTCTTCATCAATGCTAGGAGAAACCATAGCTTCGGGTATTCCCATTTGCAATGGAACTACATTACAATTTGGGGTATGGATTGTAAGTAGTCCTATTCCACTTCGTAACGAAGCCTTTGCTGCAAGTAAACAAGCACCAGCCATCCCTTTTGAACCTGCTATAAGTAATCCATGCCCAAAGTCTCCTTTATGAGCAAAGGCTTCTCTTTCTCTTAATAGAGAATGTATGTCCTGTTTCTCAACTAATGAGAAAATAGTTTTCTGTTTTTTTGAAGCAACTAGTCCAATATCTAGTGTCGTAACCTTTCCAATGTATTCTTGATTCTCCGGGAAAAAGAAAGCCAGCTTTTCTTGCTGTATGGTTAAGGTCTCCGTAGCTTTAATTATGGTTGAACCATTTGATGAGTTGTCTTCAGGAAACAGTCCAGAAGGAATATCTATAGATAGAACTGTGGCATTGGATTGATTAATGAGTTTTGTTATTGCAGCAAAGCCTCCAGTTAGTGGCTTTTTTAATCCGATACCAAACAATCCATCAATTATAATGTCACTTTCAGATAGTTTAGGTGGGATGAACTGTGATGTGATTTCATGAAATTCTACTTTTTTATTCTTTTTAAGTCTCTCTCCATTTTCAAAGCATGCAGGAGATAGCTTTTGTTGAATGTTGAAAAGATATACAGTACAGTTGTAACCTTGATTGCTAAGCAAACGAGCTGTAGCTAGAGCATCACCTCCGTTATTGCCAGGACCAGCAAAGAATATAAAATTTCTATCACTTGTATACCTGCTTTGTATATGGCTGCTAATTTGTTTTGCAGCATCTTCCATGAGCTTTAAGTCTGTTAACTCGTTTTCTTCTTTAACTAACTCTTCTATAGCTTTTATCTCTTCTCTTGTTGGTATGATTATCATGATGTATTCTTTTATACAAATGTAATCAATTTAATTCTTTTATTATAATGCGGCAAGAGTGATATTGTTCTCTAAAGAGAAGTGTTAAAGCACTAAAACAAAGCTCTTTGTAATTTTTAGTAAACAAAAAGCTCGGAAACTCCGAGCTTTTTATTAGTTAGTGTCTTTTCTTAGTTGCATCCATCCCTCTTTTTCTCATATCACGAGGTGTTATACCAAACTGCTTTTTACAGTAGGTGGAGAAGTGTGAGGGAGAGGAAAATTTAAATTCTTTAATAATATCACTAAAGGGAATATCGGGATTTAGTATGTAACCTCGTACATGTCTAGATTTTTGTTTAAGCATCCAATTGTAGGGTGAATCATCAAAATATTCTTTGAATTTTCTATTAAAAGAACGCAGAGAGCAGCCGTAAAGATCAGATAGCTCTTCTACTGTTTTAACTCTATGATAATTTCGAATCACAAAATCTTTGAAATGTACGGTCTTATTAAGAATAGGTTCAAAGAAAGAAACTATTTCTTGTTTGTTATAAAAACCTCTAAAAATAAAGAAAGCTTCTTGAGTTTTTAAAGCATGTAAATGGCTGCATTGAAGCTTGTTTTCTAAGTAAAAGTTAACACTATCTAACACGTGCTTCATCGCAGGGACTATGTTTAGGCCTAGATAATTGCTTTTTTGATTGGGGTATTGCGCATACAGTGTTTCTAAGAGAACTTTATCACAAATGTTAGTGTGCCTATCAAATAAAAGAATCATAAACTCGGCGTCGGTTATCGCTTTGCCACTAACATTGGTGTCCTTTGAAAATAGAACCATAGTTTCTTCTTTGTATATTCTATAATCAAAAAGCTCACAGGTTAATTCTACATTCCCCGATAAGAAAAAGAAGAGACAATTTACATCTCTATCTTTAACTTCAAAGGTTTCGTTTGCTTTTAAATTGTATCTGGCAAAGCCAGATTTACCACTATCTACATAGTTTGGGCAAGAAATGTGTTCGTTTATATAAAGTGCTTTCATTATTTTGAAATTTCAAGAAATATTAATTCGTACAAATATATAAAATAATGTCTATTATTTATTCAAATCTATTGAAAAATATGAATAAAAGGAAAAACAACTCATATTATATGAGGATTATATGAAGAAAGATAGGTTTCAGTTTGGATGGTGAGGGCATAATAATGTAAGGAATATTGATTTGTGATTGCTTGTGTCTATAAAAATTGTAATTTAGCACCAAAAAGCTATGAAGACATTTCGATTACTTTCCATTCTATTATTTACTTTTTTTATTAAGGCCTCTTATGCAGGCAGTGTGCATCAAGTTCAGGTTTTTAGCCCCTCAATGCAAAAGCATGTAGCTGTAAGTGTCGTTCTTCCAGATGGCATAAAGGAGGGAAAAGAGTATCCCGTTATTTACCTACTGCATGGATATAGTGGGAGTGAGGCTGATTGGATAAAAATTAAGCCTAATCTGGATGAGTTGGCTGATAGGTACGGTGTAATTCTAGTTTCTCCCGATGCTAAAAATAGCTGGTATATGGATAGTCCTGTAAAAACAGCGTCTAAGTATGAAACCTTTGTTGCAAGTGAACTGGTAGAGTATATAGATAGAAACTATAAAACAAAAGCAAACAGAGAGGGAAGAGCAATAACAGGGTTGAGCATGGGAGGACATGGTGCTTTGTGGTTAGCCATTCGTCACAAAGATAAATTTGGAGCTGCAGGTAGCACTAGTGGTGGAGTAGATTTTCGTCCGTTTCCTAATAACTGGGAGCTAAAAGAGTTATTAGGCGAGCAGCGTGAGAATATAGAGTTATGGAACAGCCATACGGTAATAAATTTAATTGACTCGCTGCAGAACAAGGAGATTGAGCTTATAGTAGATTGTGGTTATGACGATTTCTTTTTTCCTGTGAATAATAAGTTTCACTTGCGTCTGTTAGAAAAAGGAATAGAACATGATTATATTGTAAGACCTGGTGCACACAATCATGCTTATTGGAGAAACTCAATAGACTATCAGCTTCTGTTTTTTAGCAATTACTTTAACCAGTAGGTAGTAGCTATTGTTTAATGTTTAAGCTCTATTCTTCGACAGAAAGTATAGAGCTTTTTTCATCTAGCGAATTGTAGACAGGAGTTAGCTTTCTATAAGGACTAATGCTTCGTGTTTGTCCACTCTCAGGTGTTCTACTTTGTTCCTTTTCTCTGATGATATCTAGAGCCTTGCTAAGTAATAACTCGTTTGTATCTCCTAAGGGCAGGTAGAACTCGAAGTTCTCAATACTCTCAGCATCCAGCTGAAAATGCGGTGTTATTCCTTTTTCGTAATCAGACTGCTCCTCTACATTATAAACCTTGCTAAATATAGGGTTGATCTGCCATGTTTTTGAAGGGTCTTTAATCGATCTTGCAGCTACATTTTTACCCTCTGTAGTATTACCTATTACAATAACCTTCTGATAAGGCTTTAAACTATTGATTATAAGTTCTGAGGCAGATGCAGTATATTCGCTTGTAAGCACATAAAGCTCCTCTAGGTCTAGGTTGACTCCAGACTGGAGAAGTTTCATCTCAAAGTTGAAGTCCATTCTTCTGGGTCTTTGTTTGTCATTTCCTTCTAGGTAGCAAAAAAGAGCCTTGTTTTGAACCTCTTTTTGAGGTGCAAGAAGTGTCCCTAATAAAGTAGCAGAAGATAGGGTTCCGCCTCCGTTATACCTTAAGTCTAAGATAAGTTTACGAACTCCTTTTAGCTTATGTGATGCTGCACGAAGTGCGTCGTTGAACTCCTGGCTATCCTCTTTATATCCATCCTTAAAAGAGTTATATACAAGATAGCCAATCTCTTCTCCATTTACTTGAAACTTATCAATAAGCATTACTGGATTTTCGTGTAACGCTTCTGGTGCAGGTAAGTGTAACTCTTGGGAGATAATAGTCTCCTCTGCTATCATCCTACCTACTAATAGATTCAAAGACTCACTACCCCGTAAAACTTCTGCACTCTTTAGGGTTATTGGTGCATCATTGATTTTTAAGACCCAATCTCCTCTTTTTAAACCAGCTTTTTCTGCAGAGGTATTTGGTACTACATATAATATACGTGCAGTAAAGGTTTGGGTCTTTTCTTCGTTTTTATATAAAATGAACTGAAACTCATTGCTGTGTTTGGCTATACCTCCATTGTAAGAAGATCTAGTATTTTCTGATAATCTTTCTATGGTTGAGTACTTTCTTCCTTTTTTGCCGTCTTTATCAGAGAGTAATGAGGAGAAAAAGAGCTCAGGCATTTGGTACGGATTTAGTTTTGATGCATCAGGAATATCTTCATACCACAGGTATTTATCCCTCATTTCTACCTCTATCCAGTCATTGATGTCTGTTCTATCTTTGTATTCTGTTCTTCGATCCTCTCCACATGAACTAGCTGTCAGAAGAAGTGTTATTATCAGTAGGTATTTACTAATATTTAGAAATATTGGTTGTTTGCTTTGATTCATATCTATCTTTTTATCTTCTTGCAAAAGTATAAATTTATCTGGTTATATATCATTGATGTGTTTGTTATTATAATAATGGACGATGAATCTATAAACAAAAACTTAGATTTATTTGTTTTACTTCAAATTATAAAGAATGAAAGTTGCAGCTTTATTGTCGGGAGGGGTAGATAGCTCCGTTGTGGTTCACTTACTTTGCGAACAAGGTATTAAACCAGACTTGTTTTATATAAAAATAGGTATGGATGATGCTGAGTATATGGGATGTTCAGCAGAAGAAGATATAGAGATGGCTCAGGCTATCGCTCATAAGTATAAGCTCTCTTTATCGGTAATAGACTTACAGAAAGAGTATTGGGAGAATGTAGTTTCCTATTTAATCGAAAGGGTGAAGATGGGATTGACACCAAACCCAGATGTTATGTGTAATCGTCTCATTAAGTTTGGGTGCTTTGAGGAGAAGGTTGGCTATCAATACGATTATATAGCTACAGGGCATTATGCAACGATACTCAAGCGAGATGGAAAAGTATGGCTGGGCACAGCCAAGGATCCAATTAAAGATCAAACAGATTTTTTAGCTCAGCTTACGAAGTTCCAAGTGGCTAAATTGATGTTGCCTTTGGGAGAATATGATAAAGAAGAAGTTAGGTTATTGGCTGAATCGGCAAATCTACCTTCAGCTAAAAGAAAAGATAGTCAAGGCATCTGCTTTCTAGGTAAGATTAATTACAATGAGTTTATCAAACGTTTCTTAGGAGAGAAAGAGGGTGATATATTGGAATATAGTACAGGAAAGCTTTTAGGAAAACACAAAGGATTTTGGTTTCATACAATAGGACAGCGAAAAGGACTGGGTCTCGGAGCAGGCCCCTGGTATGTCGTGAAGAAGGATATAGATCGTAATATTATATATGTAGACAATCAACTTCATTTGGACTCTATTCAAAAACGCTCTTTTTTTATGAGTGATTTTCATTTTATAACAATGAACCCTTGGGGTAATGCCTTGGTTGGAGATTCTTTTCCTATCACCTTTAAGATAAGACATACTCCGGAATTTACCTCCGGTAAAATAGTGAAGAGAGAGAAGGGATGGGAGGTTTATTCCAATGAAGAGATACAAGGAGTTGCTCCAGGACAGTTTGGGGTTGTCTACGACCAAAATGCCAAAATTTGCATAGGAAGTGGAGAGTTAACCGTTTGTTAGTTTATCTTATTTTTCACCAAAAAACCCTCTCTAATAAAAAGAGTTCCTGTTATAACCAAAGCCATTGCAATTCCAGGATAGAAGACAGCTATAAAGTAAGGAGGGAAGATTGGAAAATTTTTACTTGCAACACCTAGACACATCATAAAAATAAGGATGCCCCATCCTTTTTTGCTGAAAAATGAAAGAGGAGGGTTGTATGCTTTCATTTGATGTATTCGGTTGGTGTATTTTTTGAATATCACCCGAAATATGCCAAAAAAGAAGATAGAGAAGATTGTTAGGGATAGAAAAATCTTTAGGTAAGGATTACTTGCAATTTCCACCCAATGATTAACGCCTGTGAAAAACACTTTTATTCCAGGTATAGCCCAACATAATCCAGCAGCTGTAAATAATGTTGTCTTACTGACTTGAAACTTTTCTTTCATCTTACTTTTTTTGTAAAAATAGAGAAAAAAAAGCAATACGCAACTAGACTCTTATTATTAAGGTATAGGTTTACTCTTTTGAGCTCCTGTTTGAAGCGAGAAATGATTGTAAGTTTAGGAGAACCCCTTTTTCTCCCAATGCTATTCCTCTTTTGCTTTACTCTTTTCAGTGCTCCTCTTTATCCTTTTCGGTGCAATG
>JASLCM010000210.1 GCA_030151845.1 Bacteroides sp. | reverse complement strand
GTGGAGCTGGAGGGATTCGAACCCTCGTCCAAACGAGGAAACCATATGCTTTCTACATGCTTATCTTTGCCTAATTTTTCGAGACTGAACAGAACCAAAGCCATCAAATTCAATCCTTATCCTCTAAAGTTTCATTCTACTTACGAGGCTAAGTAGAACTATCTCCGATATTACTGCACCACTGAACCGGATTGCTTCGGAGCACGAGCTTCCGAGTGATGTCTCGTTCTAGTACCTAGTACCAGAATTAAGCATAATCTACTGTACTTCGATTACGCAGCAAGAGCGTAGTTATTTTCGCCAGATAAAAGTTTGAAAGATGATATTTAAGTGCTACCTAACAACGCACTGCATGCTTACATACCATCTCTGCCCGCTGTCAAAGCCAGTCAGCCCCTGATATAGGTTTACAGTATAACAAATATACTAAAGCTTTACAAATATATGGCTTCTTAACTTATTCACAAAATAAAAAAGGTAGTGAAACACTACCTTTTATCTATTTTTAATATCTAGTATTAATGCAATCTATATAGTAACCAAGCCTCTTGGAAATCCTTTCTATTAGGATATCTTGATTTAAATGTGTCTCTTGCACGTTCTGCTGAAGCTCTATCATCAAAAGAATTAACTACGACACGATACATTGCTAGTTCAGAGTTAAATACAACCATCGACTGATATCCTTCTCTGTCTAAAAACTGTTTCAAGCCATCTGCATTTGCTTTAACTCCAAAGCTACCACTGATAACACTATAAGCTTTTAGTCCATCTGCACCCGATACAACAGTGACTCTTTCCTGTCTAACTCCTGGAGCTACTTGCTCCTGTCTTCTTTGTACTGGAGCTTCTACGTACACGGGAGCTACTTCTACTGGCTCTGCCACTTGTGGCTCCATTTGTTCTTGCTGTTTTGCCTTTTCGTATGCTTTTTTATAAGCACTTTCGCTCGATTTACAAGAGGTAAAAGCTAAAGCAACGCAACATCCGATACCTAAAATTGCTAGTTTCTTCATAATTATTTTTTCTTTTCTTAGTTTTTTCAGAAATAATACCCTCTAGTTAAGCAATTAACCCATTAGGGTAACAAGTTGTTTAGAAATACATAGCAAAATAAGAAAAAGTTTAGCTCGTATCAAAGAAAAGTATTAGAAAAATGAATATAATTACCTCATTTTCGTATTTCTGAGTGCAGAAAAGCTAAATTATTTTTTTATTCTTTTTAGAGAAGTAATAATTGATCATTTTCGTAAACTTTTATCAAATTTTCTTGTTCTATTAAGTAGACAAACAGTATTAACTATAAAAAAATTTATTATGAGAGCATTAAATGTATTGGCAGCCTTTTTAGGTGGAGCAGCTGTTGGAGCAGCAATTGGAATTCTTTTCGCACCTGAAAAAGGTGAGGATACCCGCAGTAGAATTGCTGCTATTCTTAGAAAGAAAGGTATCAATTTAAACAAATGTGATTTAGATAAACTAGTTGATGAAATTACTAATGAAGTAAAAGAGGTTAAAGACAAAGTTATTGACTAAATTCGCAGAGTAACCATTTAGAAAAGGGCTATTATGTTTTTTGGAAACCAAACAGTAGAAAATTTTCAGCAACTCATTGAGGAGATTAAGAAATATCTCGCATTACAAAAAGAGTATACCAAAGTAGAGCTTACCGAAAAGCTTACTATTTTATTAGCTACACTAGTTACAGTTTTACTGGTCTCCATTTTAGGCATGATTGCTCTTTTCTATTTTATGTTTGCTATAGCCTACATGATAGAGCCTTATGTAGGTGGCTTGGGTGCTAGTTTTGGAATTATTACTGGCTTCTGCCTATTTCTTCTTTTGTTATTATATATCTATCGAAAGAAAATTATATTTAACCCTATGGTAAACTTTCTTGCCAGACTATTCTTAAATGATTCCAATGAATAATACAATGAACAGACTGAAAGAAAAAATAAGGAATAAAGAGGATATCACCATTCAAGAGATAACTTCTTATAAAAGAGAGGTCCTAAAACAGGTAAGAGAGCAAAAAGAGAGTGTAAGTACTAGTTTTCAAACGCTTGTATCTCCTTTTACACCTAGTGAGGGAAACTCTAGCCTAATGCGATCTTTCAATATGGGTATGGCTTTTTTTGATACGGTCCTCTTAGGAATTAGAGCTGTGGGCAGAATTAGAACCTTTTTCTCCAAACGAAGAAGATAGTTTTCTATCTAGCTCTTCGTCCTCCCCTTCTCCCTCCTTGTTTTCCATCCATCTTACCACGAACACCACGAATAATTTCTCTGTGAAACCTTACTTCGGATCGTTGTATGAGGTATAATTTCTTTGCAGATAATACTTTTCTGAATTTTTGTTCATACTTCTTTTCTAACTCCTGCTTTTGATCTTTTACTAAACGAAGCTGATCCAATATTAAGGAGTACTCTGACTCTGGAAGTGTAGTATTATCTCCTTTTCTAAGAAGAGTCCATTGTTGATTATTCAAAGCACGCATTTGATCTTGAAATTCAAAGTAAACAGGAAAGAAAAGGTTAGCTTCATCTTCTGTTAATTGAGCTTTCTCAACTAAGAACTCTTTTTGTTTACTTCTAAACTCTTCTGGACTTAAACGTTGATGTATACCACAATTGGCATTCATCCCTATCGCAAGAAATAAGCCTTTTAATATTATTATAATTTTTTGCTTCATATTTATTCGTTTTCAGCGTCTTCTGTTAAAAAAAGATAGAGTGTATACTCATCTAGAACTGCATTTGCCATGTTCATATCTATATATTCATCGGTAACTTCTTCAACTTGACTATCTGCAAATTGAACCTCTTCAGAATCAGTAGACAGCGTCCAGGAAAAAACATTTACCAGCAAAGCTGCACCGATAAACATTGCAGTCATATATGTCCATGGTTTGACTTTTTCCCAAAGTGAAATCTCTTTATCTGAAGTAGAAATAGCGTTTGGCTCATCATCTATAAGATTCATTATTTGATGAGGCATCTCATCCATATAGCCGCTAGGGAGAGTAAAAGGATTTTTCCTCTCTTTTTTTAATCGATCTATTTCTTCTTTCTTCATAACTATTCTTCAATCATTAGCTTTCTACTATTAGACCTTTAATCTTTTAGAAAGTTTAATCATGTT
>JASLCM010000182.1 GCA_030151845.1 Bacteroides sp. | reverse complement strand
GTAAAGCAAAAGAGGAATAGCATTGGGAGGAAAGGGGGGGTCTCCCCTACCTCCCCCTAAATATCCTCTAGCTACTAGAACTGAAAATAAATAAATGGCTGAATAGAACTACTCTTTACTTGAATAACAAGATAAATCACAGACACAATTAAAAATACTTTACCTAAAAAAGGGAGCCAACTAATTCCTTTAATCAAATAGGCCTCAACTTTTCTGGGCAGTGCATGGGCTATATATCCTAGCAGGATCAAGAAAAAGACCTCTTTGTATCCCACTAACAACTGGATTAAAAGCTCTGGTTTAAAAACATTAATAATTTGCTCAAGCATAACCATAGAGTGATCAAAGCTCGTGTTCCTGAAAAAGATCCAACTAAAACAGACAAAGTGGAAGGTAATAACAATTCCCAACAGCTGCCCTACTCTATTTTTTTTGATCCCCTTGGTTAATCCCATCCATAATTTATGTAGAATTAGAGCTACACCATGCAGACACCCCCAAACGATAAAATTCCAGGATGCGCCGTGCCAAAGTCCTCCAAGGAACATCGTAATAAAGAGATTGGCATATTGCCTTACCTTTCCCTTCCTGTTTCCACCTAATGATATATATAGGTAATCCTTTAGCCAACCAGACAATGAAATATGCCACCTTCTCCAAAACTCGGTAATAGAAGAGGATTGATAAGGAGAGTCAAAGTTTATAGGAAAGTGGAAACCCAATAACAAAGCCAAACCAATGGCCATATCACTATACCCTGAAAAATCACAATAAATTTGTAGTGCATACCCATATACACCCATTAAATTCTCCACACCTGAGTATAAACTAGGATTTGCAAAAATTCGTTCTACAAAATTCACACTAATATAGTCGGAGATAACCGCCTTTTTGATTAGACCCGACAAAATAAGGTAAAGTCCTCGATTAAACATCGCATCAGTAACCAACAAGGGCTTTCTGATTTGAGGAATGAAATCCTTTGCACGCACAATAGGTCCTGCAACCAGTTGAGGAAAGAAGGATACATAAAAGGCATAATCTAAAAGATTGGTAAGAGGCTTAATCTTCCCTCTATATACATCTATCGTATAGCTTAACGATTGAAAAGTAAAAAAAGAAATTCCCACAGGTAGAAAAATATCCCAGGGTTGAAACGATAAGTCCAATAGGTTTGCAAAGGAAGAGGCTAAGAAGTTGGTATATTTAAAGTAGGCCAGGAGTCCTAAATTTACACCAAGGCTTAAACCAACAAGAAATTTACGGTCGCTGGGGCGATCCACCCTATTCATTAACCGAGCCAAAGAGAAATCGACACAAGTAACAAGAGCTAACAGAAAAAAATAAAAACCACTACTTTTGTAGTAGAAATAGTAAGAGAAGAGTGTAACAAACATGATTCTGGCTGTATGCTGCTTTCTCAAAAGAATATAGACCCCTAAAAAAGCAAGAAAAAGCCACAGAAAAAGTCCACTGTTGAAAATCAATGGAGCCTGCGAATCATATAGTAGGATCGATTTTAATTTATCTAAGTCTATTAGAGACATATTGATTATAATAGTTTATGAATGCATCAGAAAATAGCTCACCCTGTAAAATATACCCTTCAGGAAAATAGTGAACATGATCTCTTCTCATTAGTTTTGCCGATTGCCAGTTTTTACAAGCCTCACCTCTCCCCCCTGCCACCTCATACAAGTCCCAGTAGGCATAACCTTTATCTTTAGCATACTGTATAATGGTTTGAGAGGCTTGTGCTGTCTTTAGATTTTCTCTATAAAACCTTCCTCTCCGCCCTCTTATCCGCTCATAAGAGCCTGGAGGGGTTGTAAAAAGAAAAACAACATCTGGCAGTTCTCTTCTTATCTTTATTATAAGTTCATCAATTTGATGGTAGTGAACAGTTCCATTGTATCTTCTATTGTGACTTTCGTTCGTTCCAAAAGAGAGAATCAAGACATCGGGCTGCTCTCTTACAACTCTTTTAATACGTTCATCGTGTGTAAAAGTGAGACAGGTAGCTCCATTTATACCATAATGCTTATAGGAGATTGAGGGAAACAACTTCTCGAGATGTTGTTTTATTGTATTGGGAAGTATATCTCCGCGAATATGACTATCTCCAATATGAAAGAAGCGAAGTGTATCTGCCTCCTTCTGATTGAAAGAGCGTTTTAAAGCATCTAAAATAGGTACTAGTATAAGTTGATCATCAACAATCTCGTTTTTGCCAACCAAAGTAAAGTCCTGAAAAGTGGCGTTTATTAAATCCAATGTATCTGGTAGAAAACCTACGCCCCCCACAGGTTCTACCGAGCTTGTTTGCTTAGCAATCAGTGAAGGCTTAGGTTGGGGATCTTGCCCAAAACAGAGAATCTTCCCACCTATTAGTAGTAAAACAACAAGGTAGCATCGACTACTCCACATATCTATCCTCCTTTTGATAATGCTCAAACCCCACCATTAAGGCCTCAAACAGTTCATTTGCAATCCGCCTACCTCCTCTAAAGTTAATGTGCGTATAATCGTAGTTAGCTAAAGGCGGATCTTCGGTTACAAAACCCGCCATACTCTCCTCGCCTCCCATTCCTTCGAACATATTCCAAAAAGCAATACGCGTATCGATTGCAATTGCCTCTTGATAGGCTACTAAGTTCTTTACACCAGGCATTGTTTTTACCTCACCATTCTCATTTTTAAAGTCACGGTCTCCTACACTTAGCAAAAGGAAACCAGCATTTGGGAAACATTTCTTAAGGTAATTAATAGTTCTCACCATACCCTTTCTATAGTATCCATAATCTGTTCCCTGCTCAGTAGCCACATTAAGACCGTATTGCAAAACAATTAAATCATAGGGCCTTTTTTTATTAAACTCCAACATTTTCCCAAGAGGCAGTGAGGCCAAAGTAAGCCCAGAGCTTCCTCTGGTAGAGAAATTATCTAGTATAACCCCATTTGCCCCATCCATAGCTACCCCATAAAATAGAGATGAATCTCCCTCTACCACTTGCCACCTTACCTTCTTTATAGAGCCACTAACCTCTCGACTTTGTAGAGACTCTTTTGGCTCTATCTCAAAGTGTCTCTCCTCCTCCCCATTAATAAGGGCCGATATAGAGATTTTTTTATAAGGCGAATAAAAAAAGATAGTAGATTGATCACAGCTCTCCAGCGTTGAGAAGTACCTCTTAGCAGTGAGTTCTATCTGGCTCAAAGAGTCCTTAGGCAAAAAATACTGACTAGAGATCCCCTGGTTTCCCTGTACAAAATTGGCTGTATCTGTAACAGCGTGTGTCTCCCATCCTTGAAACTGATGCTTAACTGTGGGCCTAAACCCTGTTACGTGAGAGGTTATGGGCACAAATCCAACCCCTTTTCCCCCAAACTTTCTTTGTAATAAATTTCTCAAATCGGAAGTCAAGATATCTGCTTCTATAAAAGAGTCGCCAAATACAGCTATCCGTATATGCCCTTGCTTCTCTTGGTATCTCTTTATTGCTTCATAAAAAGGGTGGATTCCTCGATAGGTTGAGTCGCTATAATCCTTTATACAAGTTATCCCCTCTTCACAGTCTGATTCAACAATAGGAGGTAAACTCTTTTTCTCTCTTTCCTTCTCTTTTGTAAACTCTATATCCTGCTCTACTGATTGCCCTTCGAAGCCCTGCAACGAAACGGAGTCGACTATCTCTAACGAATCCTTCACCTCAACCAGTTGATTGTTTTCATCTTCCTTAACTAACAAATCCTCCAGTGCTACTTCTGAGCGAGAACTCTCCTCCTCTAAAGAACATACATCGGCTAATATATTTACTTTACGCAAAGTATGGTCACCAATTTTAAGCGTAGGGAGATACTCCATGCCTAAAAGCACTGCTATTACAGCTAAAAGTATTGTGAAAGAATATAGTAGGTTATTTTTCATACTGCTCTTTAATTCCTGCAAAGATATAAAAAGCTAGAATAAATAGAGGGAGAATCTCTTTTTTAAGATTCTCCCTCTATGCTATACTTCAATACTGCATTTGTTAAATCATATCCTCTATTGTCCAAACAAATGCTCGTAGTCCTAACTGCTCTCTATCTTCATCTATTCTGCGAAGTACCGCCAAAAGAGGCTTAACCTTCTCCTCTTCGACTACCGTATAAATAGCAGCACTCATTGCAGGCCATGCATGACTACCATAGTGAGGATCTCCTGTTTGAGAACCACGTCCCTGCACCTGCTCCCAATGAGTAAACCCTCTGCAGTTTAATCGATCCAATACAGTAACTATTCGTTGGTAGTGTGCTTGGTCAAATGTTATCATTACAGCTTTCATCATCTTCTCACTCTTTTAATTGTTATTATTTTCCAACACATCGAAATAGTTCTCTATCTCTTTTCTCTCTCGCAATGCCTTGCGTTGTTTCTTAATTCCTGTTCCTGCAAAAATACAGTATAAAGTAGGAATTAACAGCAACGTTAAAACAGTAGAAATTGTTAAACCTCCTATCACAGCAACAGCCATAGGACGCCACATTTCTGCTCCCTGACCTGTACTTACTGCCATAGGAATCATACCCAACACTGTGGTTGCAGTAGTCATCAACACTGGGCGAAGACGGCTCTTTCCCGATGTAACAACAGAGTTTATGACAGCCATTCCACGTTCACGACATAAACTAATATAGTCGATCAGAACTATACCATTTTTCACTACAATACCAATAAGCATAATTGCTCCAAGCAGACTCATCACACTTAAGGTGCTACCTGTAACAAATAATCCCATCAGTACCCCACTGAAAGCAAAAGGAAGAGAAAACATAATAATGAATGGATAGGTTAAAGACTCAAACTGTGCAGCCATTACAATAAACACAAGTACAATAATAAGGATAGCTAACACACCTAAATCTCTAAAAGATTCCTGTTGGTCCTCATAAGAACCTGCAACCTGAATAGATACACCCGTAGGAATATCCATTTCGTTGATCACCTTATACCCTTCTGCTACCACATCCCCCAGAGCAGATCCCGAGATTACTGCTGAAACTGTTACAATACGCTCTCTGTTTTTGCGCTCAATAGTAGGAGGTGCAAACTTTTCAACAACTTTTCCAACCTCTTTTACTCGAATAGGCTGACCTTGGTTGTTATAAATAAGAATATTCTCAATACTCTCCAAGCTTGTTCTAAATTCGGGAGCATAACGTACCCTAATATCGTACTCTTCTCCATCTTCACGATATCTAGATGCTGTTGCACCATTAATTCGGTTACGAACATAAGTTCCTGCAGTAGCTAAGTTTAAACCATGCATAGCTAACTTCTCTCTATCAAAGTCGACTTGATACTCTGGCTGATAATCACTTCTACTAATATTAACCTCAGAAACTCCCTTTATTTGGAGTAACCTCCGTTTTAAATCGGCACTTACACTATCAGTAGTAGCCATATCATAACCATATATCTCGAAATCGGCTGCTGTTTGACCGGCTATTCCTGTATTACTTCCTCCTAAGATAACTTGAGATTTTGTAAATTCAGGATAGGCCTTTAAGTCTTCACGCATCAGATCACACACCTCTGCCAACGTCCGCTTACGGTCTCCTGGATCTAACAAACGAATATTAAAAGAAATGATGTGTGAACCATTGTCCTGCATAGAAGCCCAAGTATTATCGGCATCGGCCTGTCCGACCGTGTAGTTACAAACAACCATTTCGTCTTTGTACTTCTCTAGCCAAAGAGTGGTTAATTCTTGAGATAACTCTTGAGCAATCTCTTTTCTTGTACCAATAGGTAATTCTAAACGAACAGCTATACGAGCATTATCCTGTGCTGGAAAAAACTCTGTACTAATAAACTTAGTAAAGAAAAGACTTATCACAAAGAAAGCGATACAAGCTAAAACAACAAAAGCTCTATGTCTAACAGCCCAGTTTAGTGTTTTAACATACCAGCGATCTAATGCATCAAGCAATTTCTCTACAGGTGAGTAGAGCAACGTAAACACCTTAGATTGTGTTGTTTGACGTCTTAATAAAACTGCACACATCATAGGGGTTAAAGAGAGAGCTGCTGCCGTAGAAACAAACATAATAGCACACATCATCCATCCCAACTGCCTAAACATAATACCTGTCATTCCTTGTACCATCGTTAATGGAAAGAATACAGCGATCATAGTTAATGTCGAAGCGATTACTGATACCGCCACCTCATTGGTACCATGTACGGCTGCCTGTTTAGGGTCGGACCCACGCTCAATATGAGTTGTAACATTTTCTAACACCACAATGGCATCATCCAC
>JASLCM010000160.1 GCA_030151845.1 Bacteroides sp. | reverse complement strand
AAAAACGATTGAGTTTCAAACTCTCCTAACAAAAAGTATTCAATCAATTCAGATCGATTTTTCCAGTAAAAAACGATCCTATTATCAATGTAAATTAAAAGCATTCCTCTCCTAGTCTCTTTATCTCCCCTTATCTCCCAATCGTCTCATCTATTACTTAAAAATGAACAAAACGAACTATGGAGCATAAAGTACCAACAACCGGTATAATGAAATTGATAAAGAATATAGCAGGCGCTATAGTTACAAACTCAATAACACCTTTTCAATATATTCTGATAAATTATACAGATGGCCACAAACCCAATAATACCTGCTCAAAAGTAAGCTTGTAACACTTTGATACAAGCATTTCTAAATTTTAGAAAACCTACAACGGCTGTAGGGAGCGAAACGAGATTCACGAAAATCCAAATTCATGCAAACAGAGTGGTTAAAACTACAAGGAAGAGAATTCCTGGTCGTATCAATCCTAGTTCCTTATTCGTTTGGATCTTTATCGGCATCTCTTAATAGAGAGTGTAGAGATAAAAGGAGATTTGCAAAGAAATTAAAGCCATAACTCCTCTTCAAAACGATATTACTCCAGCTACTCCTAATACCTTGTATCAAACATTTAAATCTCCCTTAGTAGCTCTCCTAAAAAAAAAGCTACCAGAAATAAATCTGATAGCTTTTTCGCTCTACTTGAAATCGAAAATTGCTTCACTAAGCGACTTTCTTCTCTTTTGGTAAGACTGCATTCAGGGCGAAGTATCCTAATATTCCCGATAATACACTACCCAATAACACCCCTATTTTTGCTTGATTCAGCAAATGAGGAGCTACCTCTGCAAACGAGAGGTTACCAATGAATAGCGATACGGTAAATCCGATACCACCCAATAACGAAACAGCACCAATGTTTTTCCAGTTCATCCCCTCAGGCATAGGAACCAGCTTGCTCTTAATGGCAAAGAAAGTGAATGAGAAGAGTCCGATAAGCTTACCTAAGATCAATCCTGAGGCCACCGCTAGGGTTACCGATCCAAGGGTTCCTTCTCCACCACTCAACTCCACTCCTGCGTTAGCAAAAGCAAAGAGAGGCATAATGAAGTAGTTTACCAATCCGTGCATTCTGTTCTCTATCGCTTGAAGCGGAGAAATTACACGGGTAGAAGCCGACTCTATGCTCTTTAATTGATTAATTTGTTCGGTAGTTAGGATAATTTTCTCTTCACCTACTTTTGTAAGTGTACCTAACTCTTCTATGTTTGTACGAATACGATCTACATACATTTTAATGCAGTACCTAGGGCGAGCAGGTATAGTAAAGGCTACGATAACTCCCGCTATGGTACAATGAATTCCCGATTGTAGGAAAAGGTACCACATAACTATACCAAAACCAATGTAGAATAACTTATTGTGCACTTTAAAATAATTACCTACCAGTAAAATAAGTAAGATAATAGCAGCCCAAATGAGGTAGTTCGCAGCAATTCCTGTTGAGTAGAAAAGAGCGATAACTAAGATTCCACCAATATCATCGACCACAGCAAAGGTGGTTAAAAAGATCTTCAGACTGATGGGAACTCGCCTACCAAACATACTTAGCACCCCTAAAGAGAAAGCAATATCGGTCGCCATAGGTATCGCTAATCCTCTTGACTCTGGATAGGTGTGTGCAAATATAAAATAGAACATCACAGGAACAAGCATTCCTCCAAAAGCAGCAATTACTGGCAGTAACGCTTTTCTTGGCGAAGAGAGCTCTCCTACCATCACTTCACGCTTAATCTCTAAACCTACAGAGAAAAAGAAGATTGCCATCAAGGCGTCGTTAATGAACTGAAGTAAAGTTAGCGGTTCACCGTGGTGGCTAAATAGGTTAAAATCACCTATCTGCAGCGAGATACGGTTGTTCCAAATTTCGGCATAAGCCCCTCCCCAAGGAGAGTTTGCCACAAGCATTGCCAAAAGGGCAGCAAACATTAGGATCATTCCCCCATTCACTCGGTGCTTTAAAAAACTCAGAAACGAATAGTTGAATGTTCTTGGAGTGTCTGTGTTACTCATCTCGTAAAATGTAAAGTTTGTACTTAGTTGATTGTTATAATGTATCGATTAGTCCAGTTTCAGAACGGCTAAGAAGGCCTTTTGTGGCACCTCTACGTTACCTACCTGTTTCATGCGCTTCTTACCCTTTTTCTGTTTCTCTAAGAGTTTACGCTTACGGCTAATATCTCCCCCGTAACACTTGGCAGTAACATCTTTACGAACCGCTTTAATGGTCTCTCTTGCAATAATTTTGGCACCAATCGCAGCCTGAATTGCAATATCAAATTGTTGTCTTGGAATTAGCTCTTTCAATCGCTCACACATTTTACGCCCCATAGATTGTGCATTGTCAAAGTGTGTTAGCGTAGAGAGCGCATCGACCGACTCTCCATTGAGTAAAATATCTAGTTTTACCAGTTTCGACGGACGATAACCATCTGCTTGATAATCGAATGAGGCATATCCTTTGGATACACTCTTCAACTTATCGTAGAAGTCGATTACAATCTCACCCAGCGGCATAATAAATTGTAAGTCTACTCGGTTACCTGAAATAAAGTGCTGTTGAATGAGTTCTCCTCGCTTGCTTAAGCAAAGCGTCATAATGGGCCCAATATACTCGGCAGAGGTAATGATTGAGGAGCGAATAAAAGGCTCTTCAATTCGTTCAATATCTACAATATCGGGCATACCACCTGGGTTATGAACCTCCAACTGTTCTCCTTGCTTAGTAAAGACTTTATAAGAAACGTTTGGTACCGTAGTAATTACGTTCATATCGAACTCCCTGTCCAAACGCTCTTGAACAATCTCCATGTGCAGTAACCCAAGGAAACCACAACGGAAACCAAACCCTAAAGCTATGGAGGACTCTGGTTGGAAGGTGAGTGAAGCATCGTTCAACTGAAGCTTCTCTAAAGATGCACGTAGATCTTCAAAGTCTTCCGATTCGATAGGATAAACCCCAGCAAAGACCATAGGCTTCACCTCCTCAAATCCCTCAATCGCCTTTTCACAAGGACGGTCGATATGGGTAATGGTATCTCCCACCTTAACTTCTTTCGATGTCTTTATTCCTGAGATAATGTATCCCACATCGCCCACACGCATCTCTTTTCGAGGCGACATCTGCATCTTTAAAACACCAATTTCATCGGCCTCATACTCCTTCTTTGTGTTGAAGAATTTCACCTCATCTCCACTGCGAAGAACTCCATTGGTAATCTTATAATAGGCAATTACACCTCGGAAGGTGTTGTATACTGAGTCGAAAATCAGCGCTTGAAGTGGAGCATCTGGATCACCCACAGGATGTGGAACACGGTCTATTACCGCATCTAAAATCTCTGGCACTCCCATACCTGTTTTTCCCGATGCACGAATAATCTCCTCTCTATCGCATCCCAATAGGTCGATGATCTCATCTTCTACCTCCTCGGGCATGGCACTATCCATATCGCATTTATTGATGATTGGAATAATTTCCAAGTCATGCTCTATCGCCATGTAAAGATTTGAAATTGTTTGTGCTTGTACCCCTTGAGAAGCATCTACAATAAGTAATGCCCCCTCACAGGCAGCAATCGAACGAGAAACTTCATAGGAGAAGTCCACGTGTCCTGGAGTATCGATCAAGTTTAGAATATACTGTTCACCATTTCGTTCAAACTCCATTTGAATGGCGTGACTCTTAATGGTAATACCTCGCTCTTTTTCGAGATCCATGCTATCAAGCATCTGACCTCCAGTTACCTGAACGGTTTTTGTAAATTCGAGCAAGCGGTCCGCCAAAGTAGACTTCCCGTGGTCAATGTGAGCAATAATGCAAAAGTTACGTATATTCTTCATTTAATAAATCTATTTCTTTAAATATTAATACAAAGATAAGAAAAGGATAGAGAAAAAAAATGCGTAAAACACAATATTGGGTGTAGTTACGCATTTTTATCTTTTGTCTATTCTTTCATCTTTAATAAAGATAGCTAACAAAAAGGAGTTATAATTGAATAAACTCATCTTTTTGTGCTGATTTTCACCCTTTTCCCTTATCTCTTAAATAATTGGCCCATAAAGTTGCAGCCGACTCTACCATCTTTACACACGGACGTTTTTTGTAATAATTCTCCGTACGCTCCTCTGGCATAGTATCGGTATGCTTCTTCTCTTTTAATCCAAGCAATTCACCGCAATTGATAGACCCATTCTCTGCTTCGAAAGCACGTGCTAACTCCTGTACTAGGGCGTAGTTAGCAGCCTTACCTGCCCGATCGGTTGCCTCTGTGGCTCCCGTCTCTAACCCTGCAAGCTGAAACAGTCCGCAGGCTGCACCACATGTCTCCCGCATTCTACCAATTCCTCCACCAAATGAGGAGGCCATTCGTAACGCCTGTTCTTGGGTAAACCCGTACAAATCGGCAAAAGCAGCAACGACCGATTGTGAACAGTTGTATCCACTCTTAAAAAGAGCTACTGCGTGCGCTACACGTTCTTCTAAATTCATCTCTTCTTGATTAAAATACCCGTCGGACAATGATCCGAATGCACCGCTTCATTGTTGATCCATGCCTCTTTTACCGAAGGAAGCAAATGGTCTGAAACCATGCAGTAATCAATTCTCCACCCTTTGTTGTTGGCACGAGCATTGAATCGGTAGCTCCACCAGGTGTAGGCTTGGGTATCTGGATTTAACGCTCGATAGCTATCTACAAAACCACTCTCTATAAAGCTGGTCATCCACTCACGCTCTTCGGGCAAGAAACCACTGTTTGTAGCATTACGCACAGGATCGTGAATATCTATCTCTTCGTGACAAATGTTATAGTCGCCACAAAGAATGAGGTTTGGCCTACTCTTTCTCAGCTCTTCAATATAAGCTTGATAGTCGGCCAACCACTGCATCTTAAAGTCCTGACGCACATCACCCGTTGTGCCCGAAGGGTGATAAACACTCACCACCGAAAGATCACCAAAGTCGGCTCGTATGAAGCGTCCTTCGTCGTCGTAGGCAGGTATTCCCATGCCATACTCTACATGATCGGGCTCTTGTTTGGTCAAGATGGCTACTCCACTGTATCCTTTCTTTACAGCCGAATAGAGATAGGCCTTGTAGCCCAAAGCCTCATACTCCTCTGCAGGATATTGATCGGGTTGTAACTTGGTCTCCTGGATGCACACCACATCGGGGTTCTCCTGAGCAAGCCACTCAGGAAGTCCTTTACGGGTTGCTGCACGCAAACCATTCACATTGTAGGTAATAATCTTCATTTGCTATCGTTGTTGAGCTTAAGAACTAAGCTCCAATTTCTAAAAAAGAGCTGGAGCAGAGATAATCACTCTACTCCATGCTAGTTGCGCCCAATTACTCCTCGGCGCTATATCCCATCGCCTCTAAAGCTTCACAAAGTTGGTCGGGGCAAGAGGTCCCTTTTTGGCCACACTCTATTCCTTTTAACTTCTTGATTGCTTCACTAGGTTCAAGTCCTGTTACCAAACGGGCAACAGCCTGTAGGTTTCCATGGCACCCTCCTGTAAAAGTAACAGACTGGATTACGCCTGCGTCTACCTCTACTTCGATTCTTGTGCTACATGTACCTTTTGGTGTATGACAATATTTCATTTTACGCTTCTTCTTCTTCGGAATCACTAGGCTTTAGGGTTGTGTAAACAGCCTGTACATCTTCATCGTCTTCCAAACGCTCAATCAACTTCTCAACCTCTTCACGTGCTTCACCCTCTAGCTCTTTTTCATCCATCGGGATACGTGTAAACTCTGAGTTCTTGATCTCATAGCCATTCTCCTCTAAAAAGGTTTGAACAGCATTAAAGGCTTGAAAAGGTGCATAGATGGTAATCTCATCTCCCTCCACATCATACTCCTCGTCGATGTCAAAGTCGATCAGCTCCAGCAAGAACTCCTCTAAGTCCATCCCCTCTTTTTTCAAGATGGTAAACATAGCCAAGTGCTTGAACATGAAGTCTACACTACCAGAGACCCCTAATGATCCACCACATTTATTAAAATAACTTCTTACATTCGCCACCGTACGGGTCGAGTTATCGGTTGCTGTCTCAACAAAAACAGCAATACCATGCGGACCATAGCCTTCGTAGTTCACAGCTTTATAGTCCTTCTGGTTTTTTCCCATTGCATTTTTTATCGCGTTCTCAATATTTGCCTTTGGCATATTTTCACGCTTAGCATTGGCGATAACAGCTCTTAGGTGCGGATTGGTATCCGGGTCAGGGCCTCCCTCTTTTACAGCTATAGATATTTGCTTACCTACTCTAGTAAATACACGGGCCATGTTTCCCCACCTTTTTAACTTTCTCGCTTTTCTATATTCAAATGCTCTTCCCATTGGGTGTAATAATTAAGTAAAAAATAGTTTATCTAAGCTGAGCACCTAGCTGTTTAGTTAGGTTGTTTATCAGTTTAGACATAATTTTATCAATCGCTTTATCGTTTAATGTCTTCGTTTCGTCTTGCAAGGTAAAGCTCACTGCATACGATTTCTTTCCAGCTTCTAGGTTCTTCCCTTCGTAAACGTCGAACAGTTCAACTGCCTTTAATAGCTTCTTTTCTGTATTATAGGCTATTTTTTCGATCGTTTCAAAGCTCACCTCTTTGTTTATAAGTAGAGCCAAGTCACGTTTTACTGCTGGGAACTTAGC
>JASLCM010000155.1 GCA_030151845.1 Bacteroides sp. | reverse complement strand
TGTTTTTCCAAAAACAGTAATAGTTGCTTTTCTCTCTTCTTTTGTTTTGTTTTCATCTGCAGTAAGGGTTAACTCACCATTACCTGTTCCCGAAGCTGGTGTAACCTTGACCCATGAAGCATCGCTTTTCGTATTCCAAGCATACTCTTTCTGGGCTAAGACCTGAACTTTTACTTCGCTTGCAGCACTTTCTAACGCTATGTTGGATTGATCAAGGCTTAACTCTACCTCTCCCTCCTCTGGTTTAAGAACAATTGTCTCTCCAGAAGTTTCTGCCTCAATCCAATCTTGAATTGTTGCGTTGGGTGTTAAAACTGCTAACCCCGATTTAGAGATTTGAAATTTGTAAGTATAGTTTTTGCCTACAGCTAACTCCTCTGCGTTAGGTCTCCATTCATAGTTTACCCCTCCAAGTGTAAATAGAACTGTTGCTTCCTTTAAATCTTGTAGTGGAAGTACAATAGATTCAATTGTTGCCGAAGCCTTATCTTTTGCTAGCTTGGTTACAGGCTTCATCTCTTTAGCCTCTTTTTTCAAGTTTAGCTCACCATTTACTAGTGAAAAATCACCTTCAGTTACTAAACCCTTGATGCCAACAGTTAAGCCCTCTAAAGACTCAACGCCATCACCTTTAGTTACATTAAAAGTTAGCTGTGCCAACTGGTGGATAAACTCTAATGCTACAGTTCCTTCATTTTTAGTAGCGCCCTTCGCATTATTTGAGTAAAGAAGATCGATTTGCTCCAAGTTACTTTGATCGGCAACATCAACTGCATAGGTATATCCTTTTACTTCACCTTGAGGATAATAAGAGATGAAATCTAAAGCAGAGCCATCTTTGGGGAATTTAATAGCTTCACTAGGTTTACCTGCTGTAAATATTCCATTTCCTGGAGTAGTATACCTAATGTTAGCTTTGCCCTCATAAATGTTTTCATCAGCTAAGCTTTTTCCTGCCTCTATGGCATAGATCCCAATGGCATCAGAGGTGGACCACTGAGTTCCTGAAGCCCTTGATATTGTGGTTTCAAACTTTGCTGTTAACTCTGAACCAGTGATGTTATTATCATCATCACTTGAACAAGCAGTGAATATTCCTACAAATAGTAGGGATAGTACTAGATAGTTAAATTTATTCATTTCTATACGTTTTAATTTAATTCCAATGTTCTATATGAAGTTCATTTTTTATGCTCGGATTAGGGAGTTGTGGAAAAAATGTAAATCCAGTTTCTTTCTCTAGCTGACCAACAGTCATCTTATACTGCATAAAATTATGTGAGGAGACCGATGTTTTGTTTGCAATTTTAAAACCTATGGTTTCATAAGTATCTCCCTTGCGTTTAGCCAAAGCCTTAAAGTAATAGTTGGGAATGGATATAGCTTTCCCATTCGAGCCATGGGTATAATCAATCGCTTCTGGAGGCTGTGGAAGAGTCATACCTGTTACTACGTAAAGCGTATCACATCCACTTATCCAGGAGCGTACCTTATCCTCTAATCTTGCCCAGATTCCCGCATTCATCTGAGAATCTTGTGGAGTCATGTTTGTATAATAGAAAGTAGTTTTGTTTATCTCTCTAGAGGCAGATCGGTCGGCACTCGCTATCTGATGTCCTCTATTCCTTGTTCCCCATTTTACACGATCCATTTCTACCTGAAGGCTTTGAGGTATAACTGGGTCATATCCCCAAGCGTTTGTTCGATTCCCTCCTTTAACATAAGCTCCATGCATAGGGTAAGCAACCCAATGAGCTACTCCATGATCTATATCATAAAGCAAGGAGTAATTTCTCACCTCTTTTCGTTGATCAGGATAAGATGGGTTTAAATATCTAGTATCAATCATATGAGTAACAAGCATCGTATTTGTTAAATCTTTACGCTCTTTTGGCCACTCTATATAACCTTTCGGTTCCTCAACTTCGCCACCTTCATAATCTATTTGTAGATTTAAAGTATAGCGCTGCCCCTCTACAAGTTCTTCAATATCATTTGCTATGACCCAGTTGTATTTCTTATCTTTTATAGTAAGTTCTAATTCACTCCCTGTTACTTTACCTGGGAATAGCGTGAATTCGATAACTATAGAGCCATTTTCCTCTTGAACCAACGGCGTCACTGATTTCTTTGAAGCCCCTTCTACACGCAAGACTCCTGTACTTAAATCCAAATATCCTTGAGTTGAAATTGATTTAAGAAGAGCTTGCACATCACTAACTGCTAGTGGGGTTGATGAGTTGCTAGTAAGAAGCGTAAGCTTCACCTTAGACATTAGCCTTCTAAAGTCCAGCTTCACACTTGTAGACTGATTTGAGATCTCTTTTGCATTCGACGAGTAAAGAAGGTCTAAGTCCTCTTGTTTCTTCTGATCTTCAATATTTACCTTCAGCGTCGTTTCTTGCACTTTCTGATCATAAAAAAATGGATAGTAAGCTATAAAATCTATCTTACTTCCATCCTCTGGGTAAGATGGGTTAGGTTGTTCCTTAGCTACAAATAGCCCATCTCCTGTATGTGTTACAAACGAACGGTTTTTTAACTCGTCTAATGCGTTTTGACTGGTTAGTTTTTCACCAGACGGAAAAGCATATACACCTATTAAATCTTCCTTATCCCACAAAGCTCCCTGCACACGAGTAGAAATGTTATCCGCATGGAATCGGATCGAATTGGATAAGGAGTTTTGCTCTGAATCATCTTGCGTACAACTACCAAGAAAGGCTACCAACAGAGCGAATACACCTATTTTTATTAATCTCATACAATAAGTTTAAATAAGATCTTCTGTTAATGACTTACAAAGGTACCAATTTATCGATACTTTTATAAACGAAAAGACCTATTTAACTATTCAGACGGATTAAAAAGTACGAACAAATCCTCTACTGTCGGTTTATGGCTGGATAATCGATGGTGTAATGAAGTCCTCTACTCTCTTTCCGCTCTATGGCCTGGCGCATAATGAGGTACCCCACATTAATCATATTCCGAAGCTCGCAGATGTCTTTCGATGCCACACTACGTTTAAATAGGCTTTCGGTCTCTTCATAAAGAATATCTAACCGCTTCCATGCGCGCTCTAGCCTAAGATTACTACGTACTATACCAACATAGGTTCCCATAATCTGATTTACCTCTTTCATACTTTGTGTAATCAACACCATCTCCTCAGGAGATCTGGTTCCCTCATCGTTCCATTGAGGAATCTCTTCATTAAACCCATAATGACCTATTTCCTGCAGACTATGCTTTGCTGCCGCATCTGCATAAACAACAGCTTCTATCAAGGAGTTAGAGGCTAACCGATTCCCTCCATGTAATCCCGTACAAGAACATTCACCTACCGCGTACAACCTATTGATTGAAGATTGTCCATCTAAATCTACCTGGATACCGCCACACAAATAATGTGCTGCTGGTGCAACAGGGATATAGTCCTTCGTTATATCAATACCTAGACTAAGACATTTATTATAAATATTTGGGAAGTGTCTCTTTGTTTGCTCGGCATTTTTGTGCGTAACATCTAAAAACACGTGATCATCCCCCCTACTCTTCATCTCACTATCTATAGCACGGGCTACAATATCACGTGGAGCCAAACAGAGCCTCTTATCGTATCTCTGCATAAACTTCTCTCCGTCCAAAGTCCTTAATACAGCTCCATAACCTCTCATAGCTTCTGTAATTAAAAAAGAGGGGCGATCACCTGGATGGAAAAGAGCTGTTGGGTGAAATTGGACAAATTCCATATCCTTAACTGTACCCTTTGCCCTATAAACCATAGCTATACCATCCCCAGTAGCTACTAATGGGTTTGTTGTTGTTTGATAAACAGCACCTATCCCTCCAGTTGCTATCAACGTTATCTTAGAAAGATAGGTGTCTACTTTGTTCGTTTCTGGATTTAATATATATGCACCATAACACGCTATGTTCTTCGTTTTTCTAGTTACTACAACTCCAAGATGATGTTGTGTTAGTAACTCTATAGCAAAATGATTCTCTAAGATCTCAATATTTGGGTGCTGCTTTACTGCGCGAATTAGACTTTCCTGGATTTCTGCACCTGTATTATCCTTATGGTGCAAAATTCGATGTTCTGAGTGGCCACCCTCACGATGTAAGTCATATTCACCGCTCTCATTCTTATCAAATTTAACTCCCCAATTAATAAGCTCCCTAATTTGAGCTGGAGCCTCTCTTACTACTTTCTCTACAGCTTGTTTATTGCTAAGCCAATCACCAGCAACCATTGTATCTTCAATATGCTTATCGAAGTTATCAACTAACCTATTGGTCACAGAGGCAATACCACCCTGAGCAAAAAAGGTATTAGCTTCTGCTAGTGCTGTTTTGCACACCAATGCAACTTTACCTTTATCGGCAACCTTGAGGGCGTAGCTCATTCCTGCTATGCCTGCTCCAATAACTAGAAAATCAAATCTTTTAACCATTGTAACATTATCTTTATCTAAGAAACACTTAGATGGAAGCTTATACCACAAAGCTACAAAATAACTCTTTTCAACAATCCATTTGTTGCCTTTAATTGTTAAAAGAGCTAACTTGCAAACAAAAGAACCTAATGAACAGAACGTTTCACTCTAGAGTAACTTATCTCCAACTCTTTTACATGATAACAGTTGGTCTACTTACCTTTTATCTCATTTGGATAAAGAGCGCAATACTTGCAACCATACTCTCTTTCTTTCTCATTTTATTAATTGAGCGAACAATAAATACCTCTTATACTTTTACTAGTGATAAAAAACTGCTCATAAATAAAGGGAGATTCTATAAGACAAAAGAGATTTTACTCAATGAGGTGGTTGCTATAGAAAAGCTACATGGTCCTCGAATTGGAAAGTTTAGCTTCGTC
>JASLCM010000154.1 GCA_030151845.1 Bacteroides sp. | reverse complement strand
AGGGACTAGGAGAGATGAAGAATTTGGCACAAGATGTGGGAGGCTTAAAGAAGGTACTTAGTAATGTAAAAACACGAGGAACCTTTGGAGAAGTTCAGCTAGGAGCACTCTTGGAGCAACTTCTTAGTCCGGAACAGTATGAAGAGAATGTAAAAACCAAGAGAAATGCCACCGAGTTTGTTGAGTTTGCTATTAAACTTCCCGGAAAAGATGAAGCGATCGATTCGATTTACCTCCCTATCGATGCTAAGTTTCCTAAGGATATCTACGAGCAGTATCACGATGCCTACGAAGCTGGAGATACCTATAAAATAGAAGTGGCCAGCAAACAGCTAGAGAGTACCATCAAGAAGATGGCCAAAGACATACACGATAAATACATCGATCCCCCCTACACCACCGATTTTGCAATTATGTTCCTTCCTTTTGAGAATATCTTTGCCGAGGTTATTCGTAGAACAGCATTGGTAGAGCAGTTGCAACGCGAATACAAAGTGATGGTTACGGGTCCAACGACACTAGGAGCTATTTTAAATAGTCTGCAAATGGGCTTCCGTACCCTTGCAATACAAAAACGGAGCAGTGAGGTGTGGAGTGTGCTTAGCGCAGTAAAAACCGAGTTTGGTAAATTTGGAGGAATGCTTGAAAAAGTGCAGAAAAACTTACGAACAGCCGATAAGCAACTCGATACAGTTATTGGTCGGAGAACCAGGGCAATAGAACGCACCCTGCAAAAAGTAGAGTCGATGCCCCTCGAGGAAGCTCAAAATTTATTTCCAGATTCTACCGAAAAAGAGGAATAAAAAAGCTATCTTAGCCCTTAGAAACAAGATTTCAGTTTATCAGCTACCCTTGCCTCTAGCAGGTATTTTCAGAACTACACAAGCGTAGATGATATTTACCATATTTTACTCTCTTTCCTTAAAAGAGAAGTGTCCCTACTAATAATGCCCAGCTCATGTAGCTTTAACAACGATGTTAGAGAATTTCACTCTATATGATTGGCGATTCCTTTTACTGCCGTGAAGGAATTGCTCTAGCTGGGTATTATTAAGAGAGACTCAAAGAAGAAACACCTCTCCTAGCCCCTCCATCTCCTTGAACTTCCTCTCCTAACTTTTCACTGAAAAACTTTTATCCTTTTAATGAACATCCCCTTACCTTTTACCAGTAAGGTGGGAGGAGATTGAGACATATCCTTGCAGAAGAGATATCGCCATATACTCTCTGCTCTACGGCATATATTTTAGCAAAATCGGTAGACATGAGCTGGAATTTGTCCAGTTCGGGATGGAGCTCTTTTATTTTGTACCTGTTTTTGGTAAAGTTCATCATTACATCCTAAGAGCAATATTTGTTAAACAGGCAGTAGTAAGGGATACTGTTCGTTTTGATTTTGTGTATTTTTTTGTTCTTCCGTATAGCCCAACTACGGTAACTTTATCCTTGGTCTCCTCTTTCTTTTTAGCTCTTGAGATACCTTATTCTCCTTTCTCATCACCAAGAAGCAAGCAATGCCGTAAAGAAGAAGTGTGAGTAGAGTTGTCATAAGCTTGAGGTTTACAAGGTTCATACTTTCTGGATCGATTGAATGTAGCTATTTCTTAGTTACAGGAGGGTTAGAGTTCAATTAAGGTTTCATTAGAATGTTCTTAGAGAAAAAGGATAAGAGGCTCCTATCTCCTGTGTATACTGGGTTTGAAGAGGATTTTTGATTGGTAGTTTTTTCTCATTATTGTATATTATTTGGAAAGTTTGCAAATTTTCGTTATATTATCCCTGTTATGTGAGTGCTGCTCACAAGAATACTTACCATTTATTAGGCGCTAGTTTACCTGATTGGGGGTAGACAACTCCCTACTAGTTGCCACTTGTATTCACTAGTGGTATTTGGATCTAAACGATGCAAACCTACCTCTTTTTAGTAACCGACTCTACGTTTTAACTACACTAATTGGTCGTAAAACAACAGGTATTACCTCACTGCTCTCTAGGAGATAGATGCAGCATTTTGTGTGGTATATTGAATGGTAAGGTTTACTGGGAACATTAAACTTTTAAATTATATATGGCAAATTTTTTTAGAAAGAGTGACATTAAGAAAAAACAAGTTCAAAAACGTATGGAAAGACAGCAAAGACGCGAGGCTCGTAAGAAGAGAGGGCCAGCTTCTTTCGAAGATATGATAGCCTATGTTGATGAATATGGACGTATCACGGATACTCCTCCTAATCCTGCAGAGCGTGAAGAGGTAAAATTAGAAGATATTGAGGTTGCAATTCCTACCGATGAAGAGATTGCTGAAGAGTTGGCTTTAGATGGACGTGTTAAGTTCTACAATCCTGATAAAGGATTTGGCTTTATTAAGGCCAAAGAGCACAACGATCAATTCTTTTTCCACATTAGTAATGCTCCAGAAGATATAGCGGAGAACGACCGCGTAACCTTCCAGCTAGAAAATAGCCCGAGAGGTTTAAATGCAGTCGAAGTAGAGTACGTTTAATAGAACAGAAATAGAAACAGGAGACTTCTTAAAAAAGAGGTCTCCTGTTTTTTTATGCTTTTTTTTAGAATTCGAAGGTTACTCCTAAGGTGGGAACCAGGGTAGAACTGGAACGTTTTATACTTCTCATTTCATACCGTTGCTCCTCTTTTGGAGCATTGGGATTGATTACTTTTCCTGTACTAACGATAGCATCCTGATTCTTAAATGAGCTGCGGGTGGCATTTTGAATATCGATGTAGAAGCCCAGCATGTATCTCTTAAGGTAATAGGTCTTATCTACACGTAAGTCTAGTTGGGTATAAGAGCTATTACGCAGTGCATTGTATTGTGCATAGTTAAAGTAGGGTTTACCTGAGGCATCCCAGGCTGAAACGAGGGAAGATTTATCTTCATCATAGGGTGTGTAGGGAGTTCCTCCTATCGATTTAATCTTTGCTCCTACGCTCCAGTTTCTTGGAAAGTAGTAGGTTCCAGTTAAGTTAAGTATATAACCGTTGTCCCAAGAAGAGGAGATGTACTTCTCCTCCTCCCCTTTGGATTTACTTTTAAAGAGAGTGAGAGAGGAAGAGAGATTTACTTTTCGCATGACGAGCCACCTCCCCAAGAATTCAACCCCATAGCTCTTTCCTTGAGCAAGATCCACCAGTTTCTCGTTACCGATAACTCCATAATCGTCTCCCTTACTCATAAGGGGTATTCCATCTTCTACCGATAAGGGGATGTGGTTGTATTTTTTATAGAATCCCTCTACCGATAGTTCTATGTTCTCTCTGTGTTTGTAATTGAACCCTCCAGCAAGCTGATTTACTTGCATGTAGCGAAGGTTTTTATTTACATAGCTACCCTCTTTGTCTTTAAAACCTAAAGCAGGTAGTGGAGGAAGTTGGTAGTAGCG
>JASLCM010000131.1 GCA_030151845.1 Bacteroides sp. | reverse complement strand
CTCATTAATGGTGCCCCACTTTGGCATAAAAGTTCGAATCTCTCTACCTTTTTCTTGGATTGCTTGTGGTAAGTGTCTACCGTTAATAGACATTTCACTCTCCTCAACAAAAGGAGTTATTTCTTGTGTAATAAATAAAACTTTTTTTGCTTCTGACATAATAACAATTATTCTCAATTATATTACAAAGATACAAAAAAAAGCTATAAGAACGGATATGAGATTTGTCTATATTTATTATGAATTGTTAATATCTTAATAAACAGACAACTAACTGCTATTAGAGTCATTCTCCTTTACTTTTTAGGTGAAGAATAAACAGCGTAATTCTTCGTAATATCATAAATAATAGTTTATTTTGCAGCAAATTAAAGGTCAAGAGTAATTGACGACTATTATGAAAATTATTCATACAATAAAGGAGTTAGAAGAGTTTTTGAATCCCTTCTGGCTTTCTAAAAAAAGTGTAGGTTTAGTGCCTACAATGGGCGCATTGCATAGGGGACATCTCTCTCTTGTGGAGAGGTGTAGAAAAGAAAATACTTGTGCAGTTGTTAGTGTTTTTGTTAATCCCACTCAATTTAATGATCAAACCGATTTAGCTAATTATCCAAGGACGCTTGAAGCAGACTGTGAGTTACTCGAAAAGTATCGTGTAGATGCAGTTTTTGTACCAACGGTAGAGGAGATATATCCTGAGCCAGATACACGAACTTTTAGCTACCCACCTTTAGATCAGGTGATGGAAGGTAAGTTTCGTCCTGGACATTTTAATGGAGTTTGCCAGGTAGTTAGTAAGCTTTTCATGTTAGTAAAACCTACAAAAGCTTATTTTGGAGAAAAAGATTATCAACAGTTAGCCATAGTTAGGGCAATGGTTGATGATCTTGAATTAGGAGTTGATGTTGTGGGCTGTCCAATAGTACGTGAAAAGGATGGTTTGGCATTGAGTAGTAGGAATAAGTTACTCTCACCCGATCAAAGAGAAGTTGCTTTGCATATTTCACACGTTTTGAAAAAAAGCAGAGAAGTGAAAAAAGAGCAAACTGTTGAGGAGACTAAAAATTATGTAGTTAAGGCTATTGAGCAAGAGCCTAACTTGAAACTTGAGTATTTTGAAATAGTGGATGGTAAAAACTTACAGCCTATAAGCTCTTGGGAGCAGACTCTACAGCCTGTAGGTTGTATAACGGTTTATTGTGGCAAGGTACGTTTAATAGATAATATACAGTATTAAGTGATGATTGTTGAAGTTTTAAAATCTAAGATTCACTGCGCTAGGGTAACCGAAGCAAATCTCAACTATATTGGTAGCATTACAATTGATGAAGACTTAATGGATGCTGCCAACCTTATAGCTGGAGAGAAGGTATATATTGTAAACAATAACAACGGAGAGCGCTTAGTGACCTATGTGATAAAGGGTGAGCGTGGCTCTGGTTGCATCTGTTTAAATGGAGCTGCTGCAAGAAAGGTTCAGCCCAATGATATAGTGATAATCATGTCGTATGCTCAGTTACCTTTTGATGAGGCTAAGAGTTTTGAACCTACTGTTATCTTTCCAGATTCGCAAACGAATAAAATAATCTAATAAAAAAAGAGAGGTTAACCTCTCTTTTTTTGTTGTTATGATTGCTTCTTTACCAACTTTTCATGCATTGCTAGGGCTGCTTTACGACCGTCTCCCATGGCAAGAATGACTGTTGCACCACCCCGTACAATATCTCCACCTGCATAGATCATAGGAATAGAAGATTCCATCAATTCATTAACCTCTATCGTTCCTTTCCTTCCTGTTTTAATCCCTTTTATAGATTGTGGAACAATGGGGTTGGGAGAGACACCTACACTTACAATGGCTAAATCTATATCCAATAGTTTAGTTGCTCCTTGAATGGGGATAGGGCGTCTTCGTCCTGAGCTGTCTGCTTCTCCTAGTTCCATTTTTTGCAGTAAAACTTGTTTGACTCTTCCTAAGTCATCGGCATAATATTCTATGGGATTATGGAGCGTTAGAAACTCAATACCTTCGGCCTTTGCGTGTTGAACCTCTTCTAACCTGGCAGGCATCTCCTCTTCTGATCGTCTATAGATGATCATTGCTTTTTCAGCTCCCAGTCTCTTAGCTGTCCTAACTGAATCCATTGCTGTGTTTCCACCGCCAATAACTGCTACTCTTTTTCCAAAAGGAACTGGAGTGTCTGATTCAGGATTTGCAGCATCCATGAGGTTTACTCGAGTTAAGTACTCGTTAGAAGACATGATGTTAATTGAGTTTTCACCAGGGATGTTCATAAAGTTAGGTAGTCCAGCACCAGAGGCAATAAAGACGCCTTTATAGGCTCTCTGTTTAAGCTCCTCAATTTGGATTGTTTTTCCGATGATGCAGTCTTTTTCGAATTGAACCCCCATTCGTTCTAGGTTTTTGATTTCTACATCAACAATCTCATTAGGTAGCCTAAATTCGGGAATCCCATAGCGTAGTACACCACCAATCTCATGTAGAGCTTCAAAGACAGTCACTTGGTATCCAAGTTTAACCATATCTCCAGCAAAAGAGAGGCCTGCAGGGCCTGAACCCACAACTGCTATTTTTATTCCGTTAGGTTTAGCTTGTTTAGGAGTTGTTATTTGGCCAGACTCACGTTCATAGTCTGCTGCAAATCGTTCTAAGTGACCGATGGCTACTGCAGGTTTTTTCATCTTTAAGTGAATACATTTAGCTTCGCACTGTTTTTCTTGCGGACAAACTCTTCCGCAAACAGCTGGTAAGGCGCTTGTCTCTTTTAGTGTACGGGCAGCTTCTATAAAGTTACCTACCTCAATTTGTTTGATAAAACGAGGGATATCAATACCAACGGGACATCCTGTAATACAGCCTGGATTGTTACAATCTAAACAACGTTTTGCCTCCTGTTGAGCTTGCTCTATAGATAGGCCTTGGTTAACCTCCTCTGTTCTACTTTTTGATCGATAAATAGGGTCGAGTTCAGGCATTTTACAACGCTCTATGGCAGCTCTCTCTTTGGGCTTAATCTCTTTTCTAAGAGCTACTCTCCATTCAGCATTCCTTGAATTGTCTACAGTAATCGATGTTTCTTTCTTGTTGCTCTCTAGTTTTTCCTTCTCTATGGTTTTAAATGCTCCCATTCGTTTGAGCATTTCATCAAAATTTACTTGATGGCCATCAAATTCAGGACCGTCGATACAGACAAACTTAGTTTCTCCGTTAACAGTTATTCGACAAGCACCGCACATACCCGTTCCATCTACCATTATGGTGTTTAATGAAACGATGGTAGGGATGTTGTACCGTTTGGTGAGCTGGCAAACAAATTTCATCATGATTGCAGGTCCAATGGCAAAACATCTGTCTATATTCTCCTTTTGGATAACTTGTTCTATCCCAGCTGTAATTAGTCCTTTTTCACCATAAGATCCATCATCGGTCATAATAATTACCTCATCGGAATGAGCTCTAATCTCTTCTTCTAGGATAATTAGCTCTTTTGAGCGTCCACCTAAAACAGAGATAACCCTATTTCCTGCACGTTTTAAGGCTTGAACAATGGGAAGCATAGGAGCCATTCCAACCCCTCCGCCTGCACATACGACTGTTCCAAATTTTTCGATGTGTGTTGCTTGTCCTAGAGGGCCTACAATATCAGTTATGTAATCTCCTTCATTGAGAGCACATAACTTTTTAGAGGAGAGACCTACCTTTTGAACCACTAAAGTGATAGTTCCTTTTTGTGTATCAGCATCGGCAATAGTTAGCGGCATTCGCTCTCCTTTTTCGCCAACACGTATGATAACAAAGTGGCCTGCTTTTCTGGCTTTAGCTATCAATGGAGCCTCAACTTCAAATCGATATACACGTTCAGAAAAATTTTCTTTTTTGATAATTTTATTCATGGTGAAAATCTATTTTAATCGATAAGCTCAAATCCACAGTAGGGGACCAGAACTTCTGGTATACGAATACCTTCAGAGGTTTGATAATTTTCTAAAATAGCAGCAACTATTCTAGGGAGTGCCAATGCAGACCCATTTAGTGTATGGCAAAGTTCAGTCTTTTTGTCCTCTTTTCTATACCTACAAAGAAGTCTGTTGGCTTGGTAGGATTCGAAATTTGAGACAGAGCTAACTTCCAACCACCTTTTTTGTGCTGCAGAATAAACTTCAAAGTCAAATGTGATAGCTGAGGTAAAACTCATATCTCCTCCACATAGTCTTAAAATGCGATAGGGGAGTCCTAACTTATTAACAAGGCTCTCTACATGAGCTATCATCTCTTTTAATGACTCATAGGAGTGTTCAGGAGTGTCTATGCGAACAATTTCAACTTTATTAAACTGGTGTAATCTGTTAAGGCCTCTAACATCTTTTCCGTATGATCCAGCTTCACGTCTAAAACATGCAGAGTAAGCACAAGTTTTAATAGGAAGTTCCTCTTCTTCTAAAATTACATCTCTATACATATTGGTTACGGGAACTTCAGCTGTGGGGATTAGATAGAGATTATCTGCAGTAGCATGATACATCTGTCCTTCCTTATCGGGTAGCTGTCCTGTTCCAAACCCAGATGCTTCATTAACAACATATGGGGGCTCAACTTCTAAATAGCCTGCATCTCTTGCTTCGTCTAGAAAGAAGTTTATTAAGGCGCGTTGAAGTCTAGCACCTTTACCTTTGTACACCGGAAAACCTGCACCAGTAATTTTAACACCAAGTTCAAAATCGATTAAATCATACTTCTTAGCTAAATCCCAGTGGGGAAGTGCATCAGATGGTAAATTGGGGGTCTCTCCTCCTGTTCGCTCAATGAGATTGTCTTCTGCTGTGTTTCCTTCGGGAACGCTAGGATGCGGAATGTTCGGAATGTTGTATAACAATTCTTGAAGCTTTGTTGCTGCTGCATTCATCTTTTCTTCGAGAGCTTTGTTGCCATCTTTCATAGCAGCAACTTTGTCTCGAATATGCATAGCTTCCTCTTTTTTACCAGTACGCATCAGCAGTCCAATCTCTTTAGATAACTTATTGGCTTCAGCAAGGTTGCTATCTAACTCATTTTGGACCTTACGTCTTGTATCATTAGTCTCTAGTACTTCATTGATTAATTCAGCTGCATTTTTTAGGTTCTTTTTCTCTAAAGCTTTGATTACAGCTTCCTTATTGTCTGTGATTTGTTTAATAGTAAGCATATCGATATGTCATTTATATTCTATCTGTTTGATATACAAAGATACAGAAAATTAAGACACAAAATAGTTTTTAAATAAAAAGAAAGGGCATAAACCAATTGGTTTATGCCCTTTCTTTTATTGTTTTATTAACTTGTAAACTAAGCTTCTACAGCATCAGCAGGAATAATAGAAACGAAACGTTTGTCGTTTTTACCTACTTTAAAGTTTACTGTTCCATCTACTAAGGCGTATAGTGTGTGGTCTTTTCCCATTCCCATGTTTTCACCTGGGTGGAATGCTGTACCTCTTTGACGTACGATGATGTTACCAGCTTTACAAGCTTCACCACCAAACATTTTAACGCCTAATCTTTTGCTCTCTGATTCACGGCCGTTTTTCGAACTACCGACCCCTTTTTTATGTGCCATTTTCTAAACTTTAAATTGATTAAGCTACTACTTCTTTAACAACTAACTGAGTGAACTGTTGACGATGTCCATTAAGTTTTCTGTATCCTTTTCTTCTTTTCTTGTGGAATACTAAAACTTTTTTGCCTTTTACTAGAGGCTCTACAACTTCGCAAACAACTTTTGCACCTTCTACTAATGGAGCACCAACTGTGATTTCTCCATCTTTGTCAACTAAAAGAACTTTGTCAAATTCTACACCTTCTCCTTCTTTAGCTTCTTGGATGTGGTGTACGAATAATTTCTTTCCAGATTCAGCTTTAAATTGCTGACCATTAATTTCAACGATTGCGTACATTTATGATCGTTTTATCTAGTTAGCTCCCTCAGGTGGATTTTGTGAAAAATCTCTTTACCGAACCTGATGAGGAATAATCGGATGCAAAATTACAATTAATCTTTAAATGAAACAAGATTAAGTAGATAAAAAAATAGCTGAGGTGATTTTAGGGGTACTAGAGTCTGCCACCCGATAACCAATGTTTTTTGTAGTAATCTTCTTGAAGATGGCTAATCATCACTCCTTTACTACTGCTTGCATGAATAAAATACCCATCTTTTAAATAAATGCCTACATGGCCAACTTTCCTTTTTGAATATTGGTTGCTAAAGAAAACTAAATCTCCTTCTTGAAGGTTACTTTTTCTAATTTTTTTTACCTGTTTAAGTTGTCCCTCAGTGTTCCTTTTTAAGTTTTTTCGGAATGTGGATGAATAAATTTGTTGTGTAAATCCTGAACAGTCAACCCCACTACGTGCTTTTCCTCCATTACGATAGGGTGTTCCTATCCATTGAGCAGAATTAATATAGAGTTTATGGTTGTCTTGTGGACCCAACTCTATTCCTGTAATTAAGGCCGCTTTAGCAATAGATTGGTAGTCTAGGTTTGGAGCGGTAGTTTTACAGGAGGTGAGTACTGTTAGAGTTGCTATAAGTAGAAATAAATTCTTTTTAATCATTCTATAAACTCCTCGTTAAAGTAGTTCTCAATCTCTTCTCTTGCCTCTTGACTACTGTTTTGTACATCTTTAAGTAATAATCCTTTTTCTAATAAAAGTATACGAGTACTTACATCTATGGTGTGATTAAGGTTATGGCTGGAAATTAATATAGTTGTGCCAAACTCTGTACTGTACTCTTTTATGACTCTTTTTATGATTGCTTGTGAACGTGGATCTAGAAAGTTAAAAGGCTCGTCAAGAATAACAATGGAAGGCTGATGTAGCATTGCTGCTATAATTCCAATTTTTTGTTTGTTCCCAGCCGAAAAGTCTCGAATATATTTATCTTTTCCTAAAATTTCGTCATTCATGAGTTGGTGAAATCGGACGAGCCTTTGGTCGATGTCAGCTTGACTTAAATGGTAAACTTGTCCAATAAAGTAGAAAAACTCCTCAGCTGTGAGGTAGTCTATTAGAAAACTATTATCAATATAAGCTCCTACATGCTCTTTCCAGTCTTCATTCGTAACAACATTTACCCCTTGAAGCAGGACCTCTCCTGTACTTGGTTCGAGAAGATCCAACATAAGTCGGAATAAGGTTGTCTTACCTGCACCATTGTTTCCCACTAGTCCTATTACTTCACCCTGTTCTATCGCGCAATGAGGAATGTCCAATGCCTTATGATTACCATAAAGTTTTGTTAGGTTATTTATTTTAATCATGATTCTCGTGTATTTCTAAACCCTTCTAGTAAAGTGTATTTTTTCTTTATTAATTGATTATAAATGAGTGGTAACCAATATTGTGGTGTAATCGTGATTAAAATAGTTACCACTAAATAGAAGATAGTCCAATAGGAGTCTATTGATAACATTAACTGTGGAAGAGTTAAGGCGATCAACATGTTAAACCCTAAAGCTAATCCTTGCAAAATATTAATTTGATTTTTATCTGCAGATACTTTTTTGTTTAACGAACGACTTTTTTTATTTCTTATTCCCAAAAGAATGTTAATGGGGTTACATATACCACTACAGGTAAAAGCACAAAGTAAAATAAATTGGAGAGTTATGCTTTCATTGAAAAAGGTAAGGATAACTCCTAACCCCAAGGGAATTAGCAAGAGTGAGGTGTATACAATGTATTTAGCCAATAAGGTATTGTATAATCCTTCTTTTGTGATAAAGAGGCGCTCTATGTAATTTCCTTCGTAGGCAAATCCTTGTATGAATGTAGCATATCCTGTAAAGATAAAAATGTAAGGAATAAAGAAGTTATTTAAGCTATTAGATTTCTTAAAAAATAAGAGTGCTATAAAAAGACCATAAATAATTATTGGTCCAATAACCTCTCCTCTTGGGTTACTGTTTCGAACAATTTGCTGTTTCAGAAGCCAAAGCTGACTTTTTATTTTCCCTTTAGTGTTGTATGTGGATGAATTTCTTTTTGAGGAGAATAATTTACTGCTTCTCTTACTGTCTGTATAGCCTATCTCTACGTAAATCTGTGATTTGAAGTTTAAACTTGTAAGAAAGAACAGTAATAAGAGAATGGTTAATGTACCAATAAAGGTGAATGTGTTTCCTTGAATGAAATAATCACCTATGTATACGAAAGTAGTAAAAACAACACTTTTATCGGGAAGAAATAGAAGAAGCCCTATTGTGCCGTAAATGGCTAAGGGAAGTAAAAGCCATAAGGTGTTTCTTTGCATTAATGTTTTGCATAAAATATACCAGAAATTATTAATCCAAAAGAGAAGAAGAAGACCAAGTGAGTAGAAAAGAGCTCCACCTAGTCCATAAAACTTACTAACAGTAAGTAGTGCGAAAGGGATAAGAAAAGACAACCAGATAAAGTTAAACCAATGAAAAAGTGACTTATAGAGCATAGCGTTAATTAAATTCTTTCTTTTAATAGGAAGAACTAAGAATGGCTTAATTTGCTGCGCTGGGGTCTTTTGTAAACCGAATCTTAAAAGAAAGTCTACGGCGAGGAGTACGGGAAGGTATCCACTAATAATATGGTATGGCTCATAGTTGAGTACTAGCTTAGGTAAACTGTTGGCAAAACTTATGCCTAATATTGCTAAGTATCCCACCCAAAAAAGAGCACTGAGTCCAATCATATAGCTCCCTAGTTTGTTCTCTGCAAACATGGGGTTACGGCTAAATGAAAGTCTCTCTATTCTATAAATATTCCAAATGTTCATAATAAAAATAGGGTTCAGTTTAAACTGAACCCTAAAATAGTGGTTTTTTATTAATTATTCAGCAGGACTTGTCATTATCACTTCAATATGATTCTCTTGTCCAAAAAGTTTCGCTGCAAAATCTTTAATGTCTTTCGGGGTAATGGATTGAACTACTTCATTGTAGGTTGAGCTGATGTCGTTGTTATTCACAACCTTTTCGATAAGCACCTGCTGCCAATATCCATTTTCTTTAAGATTTTCTTTATGTTTCTTTATCATATACTCTTTTACCTTCTGAACATTTTGTGTTGAAGGTCCCTCTTTTGCTATTTTTTCAATTTGAGCATAAAGAATCTCCATTAACTTATTCTTTTTAACTGGCTCAGTATCGAATATAATCTGTAAAATGAATTGCTCTATAGGTGTTTTGGTTAAAGTTCCACTAACATGTACACCATAGGTACCTCCTTCATCTTCTCTAATGGTTTCAGTAAATACAATATCGAGAATTTGGTTGAGATAGCTCATTTTTATGAGGTTCTCATTGTTATAATCACATTTGCCATTGTACAGGACAAAAATAGAGGATTTCGAGTTTTCCTGTTTTTTAATAAACTCGTTATGATAGACTCCTTGTCTAGGATGCATCAAATTCTCTTTCTTATAACTCTCTTTTCTGCCGGTTGTTGGTAGAGCAGCTAGATAGTTTTCCATTAGTGGTTCAATGGTAGCAAGGTCTATATTTCCAACAAGAATGAAGGTAAAGTCACTAGCATCCTTGAAACGATCACTATACATAGCCAGTGCTTTGTCATAATCTATTCTCTCGATAAGGTCTGAAGTCATAGAGATATTTCTAGGGTGATCTCCATACATTGCATGCTTGATGCTATCAACAAAACTTGTCATAGGGTTTAATAGCTTGTTTTTCAGAGAAGCTTGCATTCTAGTTTTGTATGAATTAAATGCCTCTATGTCTTTTCTTGGGCTAGTAAAAGTTAGGTAGATAAGCTCCATCATGGTTTTAAGGTCTTTAGGGGTAGAGGCTCCTTTAATTCCTTCAGAGGTATCACTGATAAAAGGAGTAACACTTACTTGTTTCCCTGCAAGAACTTTTCCTAAATTTACTATTGAAAAAGAACCCAATCCACCAACAGTTGCAACATCATTGATTGTTGCTATCTCTACAACATCCTTATCTGCAAACAAAGAACTACCTCCCGGACTATAGGCATAGAGTCTGATTTCATCTGCTTTAAAGTCGGTAGGTTTAACAACAACCTTTACTCCGTTTGATAATGTATAAGTTGTTGTTTCGAATGCTGTTTTCTCGGTTTTAAGAATGCTACCCGCTAGAGGTGCCTTATTTAGTAGAGGCTCGTTAATGACCTCTTCTTGATAAGCTTCCAAATCTCCTCCTTTTATCTCCTGAACCATAGTTAATAGTTCGGTTTCAGTAGGAAGAGTTAGTCCTTCTTTATCAGGCCCAAAAAGAGTAACAACTAAGTTATCTTCCTGAATTAATTGTGGAATAATTTGGTTAATAGCCTCTAAAGGTATATTAGGAACAATATTGCTCATTATAGCATACTCATCACTTATGCTTGGAATAGGTTCATTGTCTAAGAAGTGGCGAACGTACTGATTTACAAAGTTTTCATTTTCTATCTTTTCTCTCTCATTGTAAGCACTCTCAAGACTACTTAAGTAATTGGATTTAGCTCTTTGGTATTCGCTTTCTGTGAATCCGAATCTCTTGATTCTCTCAAGTTCTTCAAAGAGAGAGGTAATTCCTCTTTTTATATCATTTTCGTTACAGATAGCAAAACTTGTGAATGCTCCTTTTGTTTTAGCTACAAAGAAATCGCCAACCATTGATCCGGCATAAATGTAGGGGGGATTGGAGGTTTGTGTTAACTCAATAAGTCTTTCATTAAGCATACTTGAAACAAGGTTACCTGCATATTTAGTGATGAGGTAATCCATCCCATTCTTTTGAGCAGGAGGGGTTGCTTCATGCTTGTTAAATACAAGGAGCTGTACATTAGGTTGTTCTTTGTCTTTTCCAACAAAAATAATTGGTTCTTTATTATCTGTTACAGGATAGTAGATTCGTTCTGCTGCGTTTGGCTGAGCTGGGACATCAGCAAACATGGATTTAATTTTTGCCTCAACGAGGTCCACATCAATATCCCCAACAACAACTATCCCCTGTAGGTCGGGACGGTACCACTTTTCGTAATAGTCTCGTAGTGTTTGATAAGGGAAGTTGTTAACAATCTCCATATCTCCAATAGGGAAACAATTTTCGTATTTAGTACCTGCAAACACATGAGGTAGCATCTTTTCCTGGAAACGTTGTGTTGCATTTAGTCGAGTTCTCCACTCTTCAGTAATAACACCACGCTCCTTATCTATCTCTTTTGGTTCAAGCAGTAGGTCGTTGGACCAATCATGTAGGATTAGTAAACATGAATCTACTATAGCTTCTCTTACCACTGGAACATTAGAGATGTTATAAACGGTTTCATCGATCGAGGTATAAGCATTTAAATTCACACCAAACTTAACACCGATTGTTTCTAGATACTCAATTAAAGAGTTTCCTGGGAAATGGGTAGTACCATTAAAACACATGTGCTCTAAAAAGTGTGCAAGGCCAGATTGGTCTGGGTTCTCCTGGATAGAACCTACTTTCTGAGCAATGTAGAAGTCTGCTCGCTGTTCTGGATATTTGTTATGACGAAGATAATAAGTTAATCCATTATCCAGCTTTCCTATACGAACTTGTTGATCTATAGGTATAGGGGGCATTTCTTGAGCATTTGCAAGCGTGCAAATAGAGGCTCCTAGTAGAATAGCTACTGTGAATATAGCCCCTTTTAATAGTTTTTTTAAATTCATAATGTTGCTTTTATTATATATAGAGATTTATTTATAGGGTTGCCTTACGAATCCTTACAAGCTTTGTTAGTAGCTCTTCTAGTTGATTTAATGGTAGCATATTGGCGCCATCACTTTTAGCTAACAAAGGCTCTGGATGAGTTTCAATAAAAAGTCCATCTACTCCAACAGCGACACCTGCTTTTGCTATGGTTTCAATAAGTTGAGGCATTCCCCCAGTCACACCTGAGGTTTGATTAGGTTGCTGGAGTGAGTGAGTTACATCCAATACAACTGGGTGCCCTAAGCTTTTCATTTGTGGAATTCCCCTATAGTCAACAAGAAGATCTTGATAACCAAAACTAGTGCCACGTTCTGTTATCATAACATTTTTATTTCCTGCGTCTATAACTTTATCTGCAGCAAATTGCATAGCCATTGGGGAAAGGAACTGGCCTTTTTTAATGTTTACAACTTTTCCTGTTTGAGCTGCAGCCACTAACAAATCAGTTTGTCTGCATAAAAAAGCTGGTATCTGTAAAACATCCACATACTCTGCAGCAATAGTAGCCTCTTCTGGAGAGTGGATGTCTGTAACTGTAGGAATGTTAAATGTTTCTCCTATCTTTTTTAAGATTTTAAGTGCTTTTTCATCACCAATTCCAGTAAATGAGTCGATTCTAGAACGATTTGCTTTGCGATAAGATCCTTTAAAGATATAAGGAATTTGGAGTTTGTTGGTGATAGCCACTATCTTTTCGGCGATAGCCAATGCCATAGCTTCCCCCTCTATTACACAAGGTCCAGCTAATAAGAAAAAATTATTGGATTCTGTGTGTTTGATTTTCGGTATATTGACCATATCTATCTGTTTTTATATATAGTTATCTAAGTTATATCTTCTTTGTAAGACAAGAAAAAATTACTCTTTTATTAACTTTATTATTTCTGATACTTTCTCTTGATTATTTAGCTCTTCACTTATCCAGTGAATTTTAAATCCTCTCCTTTCCATTCCTCTAAACCACGTCATTTGTCTTTTGGCAAATTGATGAATGGCTATTTCGAGTTTAGAAACCATCTCTTGATAACTTAACTCCCCGATGAGGTGTTGCGTTAAAAACTTATACTCTAGTCCGTAGTAGATGAGATCCTCTGGACTTACTCCTTGAGCAAGTAGTCCC
>JASLCM010000119.1 GCA_030151845.1 Bacteroides sp. | reverse complement strand
AATTTCGTTCAACTCTTGGTAGATTCTAGGCATGTGCTCCTCCAATGAAGGATATTTTGCGAAACGCTCCTCTTCACTAACACCAGTAAGCTCTGCCCATCTTAAAGAACCAATTTTAGTAATTTGTTCTGGCGTACGAACACCAGCAACCACATCTTCACCTTGTGCATTTACAAGATACTCCCCATTGAATAGGTTTTCGCCAGTGGCAGCATCTCTAGAGAAGCAAACCCCTGTTGCCGAAGTCTCACCCATGTTACCAAAAACCATGGCTTGAACGTTTACAGCTGTACCCCACTCGTCTGGAATTTTCTCCATTTTACGGTAGATAATAGCGCGGTCGTTCATCCAGGAGTTAAATACAGCACAAATAGCTCCCCAAAGTTGGTCATAAGCACAAGTTGGGAAATCTTTGCCGGTCTGCTTTTTAACGGCCGACTTAAATCTCGCAACCATATCTTTTAGGTCGTCTACACTAAGCTCTGTATCTAGTTCAACACCCTTTTCCTCTTTAATCTTTTCGATAATCTCTTCAAAAGGATCAATATCTTCTTTATTTTCAGGCTTCATACCTAAAACAACGTCGCCATACATTTGAATAAAGCGACGGTAAGAATCCCAAGCAAAACGTTCGTTTTTAGTACGTCTGGCTAAGCCAGCAACAACCTCATCATTTAAACCAAGGTTCAAGATTGTATCCATCATACCTGGCATAGAAGCACGTGCGCCAGAACGAACAGATACAAGAAGAGGATTTTCTACATCGCCAAATGTAGCATTCATCTGTTTTTCGATGAGAGCTATAGCTGCCCTAACCTCCTCGTCTAGTAGAGAAACAACCTTCTTCTCCCCCAGTTCATAGTATTCTGTACAAACCTCTGTTGTAATGGTAAATCCTGGAGGCACAGGTACTCCGATGAGATTCATCTCAGCAAGGTTTGCACCTTTTCCGCCCAGCAGATTCTTCATATCTGCTTTTCCTTCAGCTTTACCATTGCCAAAGGTGTAAACTCTTTTTTTAGTCATATTGTTGTGTTATTAATAAAATAAGGTTAAAATCTTATGGTTTTCACGAGCAAATCTAAATAATATTAACGATATACCGAAAAATAAGCCTATAAAAAAGCATCGATTTTGCAATTTCTAGGTAACAAAATGAGGTTGTAAAAAGTTGTGATATAGAATCCATTTTTTTTACCTATTTTTGTACCCAAATAACCATTAAAAGTCCAAAAGTGGCACGTAAAAAGAAACAACTTCCTCTATTAGAGAAAATTAGAATAACAGATGTAGCAGCCGAAGGTAAAGCTTTGGCTAAAGTAGATGATTTAGTAGTCTTCGTACCCTATGTGGCTCCAGGAGATATAGTTGACTTGCAATTGCGTCGTAAAAAACGCAATTATGCAGAGGCAGAGGCCGTTCATTTCCACGAGTACTCCCCACACAGAGCTGAACCTTTTTGTCAGCACTTTGGCGTTTGTGGTGGTTGCAAATGGCAACATTTGGTCTACGAGGAACAAATCAAGTTCAAACAAAAACAGGTAGAAGATACCCTCTCTCGCATTGGTAAAATTGAATTACCCGAGACCTCTCCTATAATAGGCTCTCAAAAGATAACCTACTATAGAAACAAATTAGAGTTCACCTTCTCCAACAAGAAGTGGCTCACCCGAGAGCAGATCGAAAGCGAGCAAGTGTACGACCAAATGAATGGTTTAGGATTTCATATTACAGGAGCTTTTGATAAAGTTCTACCCATCGAAAAGTGTTGGCTACAAAGCGAACTCTCCAATGAGATCCGAAATGCAATTCGCGACTATGCCCTAGAACATGAACTTCCCTTCTTCGATCTTAGAGCGCAAGAGGGACTCCTCCGTAGCTTGGTCATTCGAACCTCTTCTACGGGTGAAGTTATGGTTATCCTAATTGGAAAAATTACAGCCGATGAGGAGATGGCTCAATTTAAAAAGGTTCTTCGTTTCATTGGCGATAAATTCCCTCAAATAACCTCTCTTCAATACATTATTAATAATAAGATGAACGATACCTACGGAGATTTAGAGGTACACCTTTTTAAAGGAAAAGACCATCTTATTGAGGAGATGGAGGGGCTGCAATTTAAAGTTGGTCCGAAATCTTTCTACCAAACCAATTCAGAACAAGCCTATGAGCTCTATAAAGTAACGCGTAATTTTGCCGGACTTACTGGTGAGGAGTTGGTGTACGACCTCTATACAGGTACAGGTACCATTGCAAACTTTGTAGCCCGTAAAGCAAAAGAGGTGATTGGTATAGAGTATGTTCCTGAGGCCATAGTAGATGCAAAAGTAAATGCCGAAGCCAACAACCTAAAGAACACCAAATTCTTTGCAGGCGACATGAAAGATATCTTAACACAAGATTTTATCAACCAATATGGTCGTCCGGATGTTATTATAACCGATCCACCCCGTGCAGGGATGCATCCAGATGTAATCGATGTCCTTCATTTTGCAGCTCCCAAACGAATTGTGTATGTTAGCTGTAACCCAGCAACACAAGCACGCGATTTACAGTTGCTAGATGATGCCTATCGCGTTACCGCCATTCAACCTGTGGATATGTTCCCACATACCCACCACGTAGAGAATGTGGTGTTGCTAGAACGTAGAGACTAAAAAAGAGATTAAAATTATGAACAACAGAAGAAGAGAGCCTTTGGCTCGTGCCCGATCCAAATATACAAACTATAAGGTATATAAGCCTTGTGAACTGTTTGACTTCTTGCAAGAGAAGATGCCCGATGCAAGTAGAACGAAAATTAAATCGTTTCTATCCAAGCGATTGGTCTTTGTAAACAAGGTCATTGTGACCCAATACAACTACCCCTTGGAGAAAGGAATGCTCGTTCAGTTGAGTCGGGACAAGCGTGAAACAAAAGAGTTTAGCAGTAAACTGGTTAATCTCATTTACGAAGATGCCTACCTATTGGTTGTTGAGAAGAAATCTGGTGTGCTTTGTGCAGCAACAGCAAACAAAAATGAACGCTCTATTCTTCGAGAACTAACTAGCTATGTGCAACGCAGTACCAGTAAGAAACAACGAGCTTTTCTTATCCATAAACTAGAGCGTGGAGCATCTGGCTTAATGATCTATGCCAAAGATGAAAAAACGAAATCTTCTTTTCAAGACAACTGGAAGGAGGTTATGATTACCCATAAGTTTGTAGGAGTAGTTTATGGAGAAATGGCTAAAGAGAAAGGAATGGTAACCTCTTGGCTAGAGAGCGATGGTATTCACTGCTCCGATGATCCCGAGGTTAAAAAAGTAGAAGAGAGAGCCGTAACTAAGTACAGCAAGGTTAAAAGTGCCAATGGATATACACTTGTTGAGTTCGAACCCTTAATTGATCGTAACAACAAGATAAGATTTCACATGGAGTACTTAGGCCATAAGCTGCTAGACAGAAAAGAGGAGGAAAACCCCATTAATCGATTGGCACTTCACTCCTTCCTCATTCGTTTTAGACATCCAGTAACACGTGAAGTGATGAAGTTTGAACTTCCTTACCCCGCAGAATTTAGAAGCCTGTTGGTAAGAGAAGAGCAATAAAATACTTGAACCAAAAAAGAGAGAGGTCCGTGAAACGATAAGTTTCTGGACCTTTTTTTATGCTCAAAAACTACTAATTACTACACCACCACGCACAAACATGAGCTTTTAAAGATTATACTGCAAGGGGCAACCTTACGGTATTAAAAATTGCTGCATCTCTTATTGATGTTCCATCAAGAAGAGATTAAAGATCATTTGATAGAAGCTCTATCATCTCGGTGTGGGATGTAACTTAAAGAGTCGTTTGTAGGTATATCTCTGCCAGGTAAGATTCAGATAGTTAAGGAAAAACTGCCTAACACCCAGCTCACTTTTTTAATAGAAAAAGGGTAGACCTTGGCCTACCCTTTTTGGTGAGAAGTTAATTCTTATTTGATGAATAATTAATTAATCATTGATAATCGAATAGGATAACCAGTAGGAATGTTGTGCTCATAGTCGTAATAATCATTATAAAAGATTGCTCTTAGCTCCCAATCATAAATCTGAACATTAACTAAGACCTTGGCTGGTTCCTGCCTACCATAATCAAGTATGATGTTGCGGTTTCCTCGGTAATCCCACTCCCATCTAAATTTAAGCGTTTTACCATAGGGAGCATAATCTGACTGATAAAACTGCTGTTCGGTACCAAATCCATCAGCACCAAAAAAGAATTCGCTTTCCAACCGTTCCGGACGAGGATCATCGGATAGGAAACCTATATTTCCCGCCCAATATCTACCTACTAACTTCCCTTCGGTTGTATATTCATCGTCGTTACATGCAGAAAATCCAAAAGCCAAAAGTGGCAAAATGATCCACAGGTAGTTTTTTAATTTCTGTTTCATAATCTTTTTCTAATACCCTCTTGTTTTCAGGGAACAAAGATAGACTATTTTTTTAGATCCTGTAGAATTCGGTCGGCAAAGCGTGTAAAAGGAGAAAAAATTAACAATCTCCCTTGTTATTTTGAGTACCTTTGTGGGTAGAGATTAAAATTAACTAACATGAAAAAAAGATATACACCAGCTAACTATAGCGACGAAGTAGAAAATAAAGTACAAGAACTGCGCAAAAAAAAGGCTTTACTCCCATCAAAGAAGCTTTTACGTACCCCTGAACAGTTGGAGGGGATACGAGCAAGTGCTAAAATTAATACCGCTTTATTGGATTATATAACCCCTTTTGTAAAACCAGGCATATCTACAGCAGAACTAGACCGATTGGTCTATAACTTTACCACCTCAAAGGGAGCTATTCCAGCTCCACTCAACTACCAAGGCTTTCCTAAAAGCGTTTGTATCAGTGTAAACGAGGTGGTTTG
>JASLCM010000111.1 GCA_030151845.1 Bacteroides sp. | reverse complement strand
TCGTATCCTGCTTTGTGTAGGAGTGAGGCCATCTTGTTGATTAAAGGGAGTTCGTGAGGAGATTTTTTCTCCAATCCCATGGCTTGGTTGATGCAGCTTGGGAAATAGACCACCTTTCGAGGTGAATTTCCTGTAGCTTCCTCCTTTTTATGCGGATAAATGGGCTTGGGGAGTGCAGGAGTCCACTGAGGAATGTTCAAGGTTCGATGCATTCCTTGAGTAACCTTACTCATTAGCGAGGTTCCCAAGAGTGTATGTCCCCAGTTGGCAAGCGACAAAGTGGCTCGTACGGCGTTTTTAGCTCCCGAGAAATGGTTGGAAATAGAATTGCCCACTCGATAGCCCAAGCTGTTTTTAGGTAGGTTTAGCTCTCTCAATACATGAGTGAGTTCACCCACATTGATCTGCATGGGGCAGGAGGTTGAGCATAATCCATCGCCAGCACAAGATTGTTCTCCTAAATAACGATACTGTTTTTTGAGTTTCTCCAACCGTTCGTTATCGTCTCCCTCTCTCTCTAACCGAGAAATCTCGCGTTGAATAATAATTCGTTGTCGGGAAGAGAGGGTGAGTCCGCAGGTTAAACAGTTCACCTCACAAAATCCACACTCAATGCATTTGTCTACAAGAGGGTGGGTGAGTGGAAGGGGTTTAAAGTTTTTGATGTGGCATTTGGGATCCTCGTTGAAGATAACTCCTGGGTTTAGCAGGTTGTGTGGGTCGAATAGCTCTTTTACCCGTTTCATGATGGAGTAGGCCTTTTCACCCCACTCTTGCTTTACAAAAGGAGCCATGTTCCTACCTGTTCCATGCTCTGCTTTGAGTGAACCGTCGTATTGGTCGACCACCAATTTCTTGACATCTTCCATGAGTGCTTCGTACCGATCAACCTCTTCCTGACTATCGAAAGCTTGGTTAATGATGAAGTGGAAGTTCCCCTCTAAGGCGTGGCCATAGATGCAGGCATCGTCGTAGTGGTGTTTTTTAAGTAGTTCTTGCAATTGAGCAGTAGCCTCGGGCAGGTCTTCGATATGAAAAGCGATATCTTCGATTAAGCAGGTGGTTCCCAATTTTCGTGTTCCACCTACTGCTGGGAAAATTCCAGCACGAATGGCCCAATAGGGGGCATACTCTTTGGGATCATCGGTAAAGTGTACCGGTGTAAAGGTCTCAAATTCTTGAAGAACCTGAGTAATGGTTGCAATGTTTTGTTTCAACTCCTCTTTCGTATGCGCCATGGTCTCTGTTAAGACTGCGGTGAGTCCGCTACCTGTTGGGTCGTTTACAGAGGAGAGTGATTTCTCATCTAAAAGTTCAGCTCCTTTTACCAACCATTCGCCTTCGTTGTTGGTAATTTTTTTCATGGCAACCACTGCACGACAGGCCTCTTTAATGCTCTTAAAATAGAGCATAGCACTTGCCTTGCAAGGATAATCATACTCGGTAGCTACTGTAAATTCGGAGGCGAAGGCTAATGTACCTTCAGATCCAACCAGTAGGTGAGTTAAGAGTTCGAAAGGATCTTCGTAGGCCACGAACGGACGAATATTTAGTCCGGTAACATTTTTAATGGAGTATTTGTAGTTGATGCGGTTGGCCAATTGTTTGTCGGCTTGTACTTCCTCTCTAATTTGTATTAGGGTTTGAAGGAAATTTGCGTGTTTTTGGGCAAAGGCTCTCTTACTCTCTTCGTTTCCTGTGTCGAGTATAGTACCATCGGCAAAAACAATTCGTGCCGAGCGTAACACTTGGTCGCTGTTGGCATGGGTACCACAATTCATTCCCGAGGCGTTATTGATAATAATACCTCCCACCATGGAACTTTTTACAGAGGCAGGATCGGGCGAGAATTTTCGTCCGTAGGGGCGAAGAATCTCGTTCACACGAGCTCCAATAATTCCGGGTTGTAGGGTAATCTCTTTGTGGTTGGGTGATAGGGTGTATTTTTCCCAGTTCTTACCGGCAACGATAAGGATGGAGTCGCTAATGGCCTGACCCGACAAGCTGGTACCTGCTGCCCGAAAGGTTACAGGTAGCTTATGGTTGTGGGCGAGTGCTAAGAGCTTAGAGACCTCCTCCTCATTGGCCGATTGAATCACCACTTGGGGGATGAGCCGGTAGAAACCGGCATCGGTACCCCAAGCGAGTCTTCTAAGTTCATCCACGAAGAGACGCTCTTTGGGTATGAAGGTCTTGGCTTCTTGGATGAAACTTGTATAATCTAATTGTGCTTTCATAGGCTTCTACTTGTAAAGATAATATCTTTTAGAGAGCTGTTTAAAGGCTTTTACATCTTTGTCCCAGTAAGGTTTCACATCGCTCCAATTGTTGGTTTCTGTGAATTTTTCACGAATGTAGTTGGATCCACTTACTTTATCAAACATGTTGAATCTTTTGGTATCGCAGTTTTCAAAAACTTTCTTGTCTGGATAGAGACGAGCTATTTCTTGCATTACGTAGAATTGAATGTCGCTCAGCTCAGCCTTCTTGTAGTTGGTAAAATGTACTTGAACCCCTTGTAGGTGTTCTCCTTTGCCCACTGCATAGAAAGGTTTTAGGTGAATGGGACGGAATATTACTCCCTCTAAGTTTAAGTGGTTTAAAGCGTTGGCTAGCTCTTCGGCTTTGATCCAAGGAGCTCCAAACATTTGGAATGGAATGGTATATCCAACACCAATTGAGAGGTAGCCTAGCTCTCCAACGATTCCCGATACGGGGTAAAAGACTGCCGAGTGGGCATGAGGAATGTGTGGTGAAGAGGGAACCCATTGCAATCCTGTATCTTCATAGGTCATTTTACGTCTCCATTTTTTCATTTTAACCACCTTTAGATCGACTGGATTTTCTGCCATAAATTCTTTGTTTATGAGAAGAGCCAACTCTCCACAGGTTAGGCCATAGAGGTAGGGTATTTTAAACTGACTTACGAAAGAGATGTAGGGATCTTCTACTAAGTTTCCTTCTACTTTATCTCCTCCCAAAGGGTTGGGTCTGTCTAATACGATAAACTCTTTTCCATTTTCGGCTGCAGCTTCCATA
>JASLCM010000099.1 GCA_030151845.1 Bacteroides sp. | reverse complement strand
AAGGGGGAAGAAAAGGAAGAGATAGGACCATTGCACCGAAAAGGATAAAGAGGAGCACTGAAAAGAGAATTACAAGAAAAGAGTAAAGAGTATAAGCCAACTAACTAGACATAACAATTCAGAATACTAAATAAAAAAGAGAGCTATTAACTCTCCTCTTATACAGTAATTGACTAAAAAACTTACCAACCCACATACTTCCAACCTCCAACAGAGTACCACCCAAATCTATGGTAAAAGTCGGTCTTATCTTGTAAGTAGCTTCTAGGAATATACACGGATAATCCCATAGACCCCTTTGTTGAAAAACGTCCGGGCAAATATATTGTATAGTTCGTAGGTGTTGTTCCATAAAAAACAACTGCCTCATCATATGCTTTCTTCCAACTCATATAAGCCGCAGATTCACCCCCTAACCTACTCTCAACCAGTCCATCTAAGTCAAAATAGTAACGCTGTCCAATTTTTCGCCTATCATAATACATAATTCCATCAAGGGGAATTTCTTCATTTAAGGCTATATTTTCTTTAAAAAAATGAGCAGTAGCTAAAGCCAATGACTCCAACTTAGCCGATTTAACCACAGAGATAGAGGCTCCCGCCCTCCAGTTGCTATTTGAGTTTTGAGTAGGATGATACTTGTCTGCATAATATTGATAATAAGCTTTCGCAACACCTAATGCTGGGTTTCCCTTTTTATAGAGTTCTGGAAGCACCTTTTGATAAGGAGCCCCTGGTCCTGGAATTTCAGTTGGAGACCCTATAAAATAATCGGCTTGCGCTTTTAACTCATAGAGAACCTCAACAGATTGCATAAAACAAGCATCGAAAAGAATAAATTCAAAATGAGGAGCAGAAGCTAATCCCTTTTTAAGATCTAAAATATCCATTTTAGGACCATTATGCCCCACCTCTCCAAACCAACGAGTTGTAGGTGCAGGAATCCAGCCGTCAGCATGAGACCAAAGAATCAAACCATACTTTTCGGCAGGGTAACTAGAAAATCCTAGATGCAAGACCTCTCGCATTACTTCAGGATTTATAGAGTTCTGATTGCCAAAATCTTTCACCAATTCTAAAGAGGCTACCCCTTTTTTATCTTTAACCAATCGGTATAATTGATTTTTATACTCGTAATTACTAAGATAAACAAGAAAATTACAATCCTCTTCATTTGATACGGACTCCAAACCCTCTAACATTTCATCGACATCCTCTTGAACAAATCGACTCAAAGAATTCTCTCCCAAGATATAGGCAATCACAGTCCGATTAGCTCCCACAGGATACTCCCAGGAGTCTGATTTACATGAGAATAATAAAAAGAGAGTAGTTATTAAAACAATTGATTTTTTACTCATTGGTTAGGTTTTGGTGTTTAAAATTCTACTCAAGTTCAGGCTTGCTAAAAACAAACTCATCCTCACCTATATATATAGGCTTTTTACTTTTATTTTTTAACATTTTCTTCTTCACCTTAGCTGCCTCTTTTTCAAGCTTCGATTTCTTTGTTGAAAAATAGATCATGCTTGTCTGATGTGGGCGTTCCTTCATTATTTCAACAAAGTTCTTAAGCTGATAACTATACAGCTCCCTATCGGGTAATAACCCTTTCTTTTCAAGTACTACATCATCCAACGCATGCACTGTTGTAAAATAGACAATAGAGTCGGCAAAAGAGGTTGATACACCAAAAGCATACACAGGTTTTCCTTTTTTAGCAGGAGTTGCTGCTATAAAAAGAAGGGCTATTAAGCCAAGCACACTTACAAACTTTATATTCTTCATATTTAAAATTCTATTACAAACAAAGGTAATAAAAAAAGCCAGTCCTTTCGACTGACTTTTAAACTATTTGACACACAAATCACTCAACTTTATCCCAAATAAGACTTCAATAAGTTACTGCGGTTATTTTGACGTAAACGACGAATCGCCTTCTCTTTAATTTGACGAACTCGTTCACGAGTTAGTCCAAACTTATCACCAATTTCCTCTAGGGTCATCTCTTGCTGTCCGATACCAAAGAACATCTGAATGATCTCTTTTTCACGATCGCTTAATGTTGACAAAGCACGATCAATTTCTTTCGATAAAGACTCATCAACCAACGAGCGGTCTGCCATAGGAGAATCATCATTTACTAACACATCTAGTAAACTATTATCCTCTCCCTCCACAAATGGAGCATCTACTGAGATATGACGACCTGACACTTTCAACGTATCTCTAATTTTATCTACCGGGATATCTAACTCAACAGATAGCTCTTCCGGAGAAGGACGACGTTCATTTTCCTGTTCAAAGCGTGCAAAGGCCTTACTAATCTTATTTAAAGAACCAACCTGGTTCAATGGTAAACGCACTATTCTAGATTGCTCGGCTAGAGCTTGCAATATCGATTGACGAATCCACCAAACAGCATAACTAATAAACTTAAAACCACGAGTTTCATCAAATTTCTCAGCAGCCTTAATTAGGCCTAAGTTTCCCTCATTGATTAAGTCTGGTAAACTAAGCCCTTGGTTTTGATACTGTTTGGCTACAGAAACCACAAAACGTAAGTTAGCCTTCGTCAACTTCTCCAAAGCAACACGGTCCCCTTTACGGATACGTTGCGCTAAATCAACCTCCTCTTCAACAGTAATTAGCTCTTCTCGTCCAATTTCTTGAAGGTACTTATCTAGAGAGGCACTCTCTCTATTCGTAATACTCTTAGTTATCTTTAGTTGTCTCATTCTTAATACTTAAATACTTACTTATAAAACAGATTTTGGGGTGCAAAGATACAAAGAAAAAACTACAACCTGAAATTAATTGTGTTTTTGTTTGTTTTTTCTCTATCCTTTTATATAACACAAAGGAGCACCAACATGTTTACTGTTGGAGCTCCTTTATTACTTTTTAACCTCTTATGTAATTAATCATTACCTAGACCAACGGCATAGTAAGCACGTTTTCCTGAAGGATAAATTCCTGAAATAAACAGTACTCGTTCTGGAGTTTTTAAAGCATCTTTAAACACTCGCTCTAAATCATTCACCGAGCGCATAGCCTCTCCATTTGCTTTCAGGATAATAAACCCTTTCCTTATTCCAGAATCGGCCATTTTACCTTTACCTATTTCGGAAACTTGGATTCCATAAGGAAGATTAACCTGCTCTCTATCGCGTTGTGTTAGATCTTTAAATTCGGCACCTAGAATCTCCATACCACTGTGTTTGATAACCTTGGTAGTATTCTGTTCATTTTTTAAAGTAACCTGAACAGTCATCTCTTTTTTATTCCGGATTAACCTCACCTTAACCTTATCACCAGGACGATGCTTGGCCAACTCTCCTTGAAGATTAGCCATTGACTTTACTGTAACATTTTCCACACCAACAATCACATCCTTCTCCTTGATACCAGCCTCATCTGCAGCACCACCTTCTAGAACAGAAGCTACATAAACACCATCATCAACACCAAGATCGGCCAACTCTTCGGCTTCAGTATAAAATTTAGCCTCAGCAATGGAACCTCCAGTAATACCTAATAACGCGCGTTGAACATTACCATGTACTTTTAGATCGGCAACAACTTTAGTCATAATTGAAGTTGGTATAGCAAAACCATACCCTGCATAAGCTCCTGTTGGAGATGTCAATACAGCATTTATACCTACTAGTTCTCCTCTTGCATTTACCAACGCACCACCACTATTTCCTTTATTAATAGCCGCATCTGTCTGTATAAACGACTCTATCCCTTGATTGTATACACCAAGTGTACGAGCTTTAGCACTAACAATACCAGCTGTAACTGTAGAGTTTAAATTAAAAGGATTACCTACAGCTAGCACCCATTCACCCACCTTTAGTGCATCGGAGTCACCAATTGGAATTGCAGGTAAATCTTTCGCTTCAATTTTTAAAAGAGCTAAGTCTGTACTTGGATCTTTTCCTATCACACGTCCAATAAATTTTCTATTGTCATTAAGTTGAATAGAGATTTCATCGGCTCCATCTATCACGTGATTATTGGTAACTATATATCCATCTGTCGAGATAATAACTCCCGAACCAAACCCTTGAGCAGGATCTGTTTGTATCTCACGCTCTCTTACTCTTCCTTCACCAAAAAAGAAATCAAAAATATCGGGAGCACTACGAACCACCTTCGTTTTGGAGCGAACAGTTGATTTTATATGAACTACCGAATGTAAAGAGCTTTCTGCTGCACCGGTTAGATCTACCGGTTGTGCATCAACAGCATTATATGCAGCTAAGGTTGTATCTGCACCTTTAAAAACCTCTGAAAAGTTTGCTGAGTTATCACTAGCTGCACCATTTTTATTTAATAAATGGAAAGTGGTCACTCCAGCCACTGTAGCACTTAAGATAAGTACTAACCCTACTCCTAATACTTTTTTAAAAGTTTTATTCATAATATCTTGTTTTATGTATTGTTAAAATAATTTCCTAATTAACAGTTACACGTTAATGTAGTAACAAATATCATTCAATAGCTATACCAATCAAGTACATTTGCCCTCTTTTAACACTGTAAGCCTGATAGTTAACAGGGATTAACGGATTAGCCTGACATTTTTTCAGTCTGCCTCTTATTTAACTCCTGCCTGCCTGTTTTTATTTCAATACTAACAAGTCTCTTAAAAATAAAGTTCACAATAAACTATCTTCAACACAATTAATGTCCTTTTAAACAGTAATCCTTACCAGTAATAGAATTCATTTCTGCTTTTTTTACTTGTTTCACTGTTTCTATAAAAAGGTATTATACGTTTAGCAAATAATAGCCGTTTTAAATTAAACTCATCAAAATTAGTAGCAGTAGAATCAAGGCTACTTATATGTACATCTCCTTGTGCATGGATAAACTCATCACTTCCTAAGTATATTCCTACATGAGAGATACGATCTGGCGAACCTTCCTGACCTCTTTCACCAAAAAAGAGTAAGTCTCCCTCCTGTAATTTAGTCAACTCCCTATCAGTAGTAATCAACTCTCCTATAAGAGCCTGCTGCGATGCATCTCTTGGTAAAATATAATCATGTAATAGGTAGAGTAATTGAACAAATCCGCTACAATCAACTCCCTTTGCAGAGGTTCCTGCCCATAAGTAAGGTATTCCTTTTAAACTTAAAGCTTGATTTGTAATAGAGGCAGGTGTCAACTCAACACCCAACTCCCACTCTTTGGTTTTACGAGCCATCTTCTTTAGGAGATAGCCCACACGCCCATCGGGGTATTCTACTTCAAAATAATTGCCCTTTTCACCTACTAAAGCCAACTGATTCCCCGATACAACATCTGAAATAGGGTGCGAGTCTTCCGTGGGGCTTTCTCGAACAAACCCATAGTGTTCTGTCACTGTAATCATAGGCTTGGCTAACCAAGAGTGCACCTCCTCCCTACTCTTTAAACTAATCGCAGTACGATGTACCCATGCAATATACCCATCCGGCGTCTGTATTCGGTACCATCCCTGATAATCTAAAACACGAACTGGTGTTCCAAGAAGAGACTGACTTACCATATCTGCTGTAAAATTAGGTGATGAGCGCATATTACAAACAGATATGTTGATCACAGCATGCACCTTGTTTTTTAATAAAGTCGTGTCAGGCAACAGACGTACCTTGTTCTCTATTGCTTTCTCCCTCGCTCTTAATTCAGAGACCAATTGATTCAACAATTCCACACGCATAGCCTCTCCCTCTAACCGAAAGGACTCTCCTTCTTGAACTAATTTGGGACTAAACACTTGAACCCGTTGATCAATCTTGTTTTCTGACTTAAACTCTGTAATCAGAACATTCAAATCATCGGATTTAATAGTTTTAGAGACACAACCAACTAATATACAAGATAATAACAAAAATAAAACTTTCTTTTTCATCGCTCATTTACATAAAAAAACATCCCACTTATAAGTGAGATGTTAAATATAAACAACTTATTTCAGTTTTATCCTATATCGCGATTTTCTCTTTGTTCATTTCATGAATCGTAGCACGCATTTGTAAGACGATTGAGAGAATAATTAAAGAAACTCCCAGTATGAACGAGAAGTTAAGCTCCTTTGCCTCATCAAAAAGTAGCATTGCCAATAAAATACTATATATAGGCTCTAAGTTATAGGTTAAGTTCATTGTAAATGCAGAAATTTGTCCTAAAACCTCAATTTGCAAGTATTGTAGTCCTACCGTACAAAAAGAGGCAAACAACAACAAGTAAACTAAATTCAAACCAGAAGGTACCAAGAAGGCACTATCTACTGGAAATAGATAGAGATAAATGGGCATTAAAAGAGTTATAACGATAAATCCTGTTATCATCTCATAATACAAAATTGTTTTTGATGAATAGTGAGGTGTTACCTTTTTTGTTGTTATTGTAAAAAGCGCAGCCAATGCCGAAGATATTACGCCGAAGCTAACTCCCAGTCGGTACCTCGTATCTAAAGAGAAGATTAACGCTACACCTGCTAAGACAAACAAACTATAGATTAACTCTCGAACAGAAAATGGCCGTTTTAGCAATAAAGGCTCAAATAAGGCTGTGAAAAAACCAATCAGAG
>JASLCM010000042.1 GCA_030151845.1 Bacteroides sp. | reverse complement strand
TCACGAGCACCTTTGATTGCTTTTTCATTTTGGGCTTGAGCTGCATCTTGAGCAGCTTTAGCCTGTTCCATTTTTGCTAGAACTTCTGGAGCCTCTAGGATAGCTAAGGTGTCTCCAGCTTCAACCCTTTCTCCCTCCTTAACTCTTAATTCGAGGATTCGTCCAGGAACTTTACTAGATACTCTATATTCGGTAACTTCTGCTTGGCCCTGAATTGTCTCTGGACCTTTTCTAAGCATAAAAAAACCGACTAGTGCTACTATAACAATAACCCCTAATAAGGTAAGGAAAGCAAGTAGCAAATTACTTTTTTGTGTTTTTTCTGAAACCATTTTTATGTGATTAAGCTTATTATTCGTGTAATGTTCCAAGTGATTTTAAGAAATAGACCTCAGTTAGTTTAACATCAATCTGCGCATCTATTTTATCGGACTGGGCTGCTAACCAGGCTGTGTGAGCCTCTAAAACATTGCTTGCAGGTATAACACCTTCACTAAAACCTACGTTTGCATAGTGCAGATTCTCCTCTGCCTTCTCCATGTTTTTAAGAGACATGATTAGCTTTTTATTGGCTTCGTTCACCTTAAATGCTGCTTGGTTTACTTGAAGCTCAATTTTTTCTTTTACATCTGAAAGTTGATACTCTGTCATTCGAGCCTCTGCTCTGGCAGCTTTGGTCTTATAAATACCTTGACCCCAGTTCCATAGAGGGATTTGCATGGCTACACCAATGTTCCACATTCCTCTGAACTTGTTTTCAAAACTGTTAAAAACAGAAGGGTTAGTTACAATGTAATTCCCTACTAGTGCAATTGTTGGGAGGTACTCTGCACGGGCAAGATTAACTTTCTGCTTGTAAATTTTAGTAGCTAGCTCTAAACTTTGAACTTCTGGTCTATTGTGATAGATCGCATTCATATCAAAGGTTGTATCTATAGTAGGAACGGGTAAACTCTCCTTGTATTCATCAATAAGTGTAATTGGAGTACCTATCTCTATGCCACAAAGTTGGCAAAGTAGCATTCGTGAGAGACTTAATCCATCTTCTATCTTTGTAAGTGTCATTTCAGCCTCGTTCACTTTAACTCGTACAGAGAGACCATCTGCTTTAGTAGCAACCCCCTCATCAATGAGATGCTGAATGTCTTGGTCTAACTTGTTTAGAAGAGTGAGGTAGCTAGTAGCTAAATTGTATTTATTTTTCAAGGAAACGACAAACCAATAAGCTTGATCTGTGCTCAATATGATTTCTTGTAAATCTGTGTCATGAGCTTGCTTAGCTAACTCCTCTGCATATTTTGTAATCTTATTATAGGCGCGAATTTTTCCTCCCATATAGATAGGTTGAGTAATGGTCACAGCACCAGCATATACATTTCTTGTATCTGTTCGTAATGCATCCGTTACAGAGTGTCCGAAGTCTGTTAGTGGAGCCTGTAATGTTTCTCCAAGCCCTAGTATAATTCCTGGTAATTGAGGGAGGTTAGGAAACTTTTGTCCTAATTCTTTAGCAAATAGGGAGAGCTCATCATACACATTTTCTCCTAGGTTCATGAGCTCATCTTTATGTTCTTTAGCTAACAGTGATGTCTCTTTTTGATTTCGAAAGTAGGTTCCTGCAGCGGAAATGCTCGGAAGATAAGTTGTTGTTGCAGCTTTCTTTTGATAGGTAGCAGCTTTTATCTTCTCTTTTCCTATCTTGAGATCTTTGTTGTTTTCTATAGCTAATCTTCTACAATCCTCTATGCTTAATGTCCTGCTCTCTTGTGCACATAGAGAGGGGATAAAGATAAGAGTGAATAGAGCTAAAATTGAAATAGATTTCTTCATCTTCACTTATTAATGACTATATGTAATCAATTTGTTAATGGTTGTTTGAACAACGATGCAAAAATAGAGATAGGAATTGGATCTATAAAATAAATTAAATATTTTTACAAAGAATCTAGCTTAGACTTACTTATTTATCTAAGGTAAATCCTTTAGAGCCAATAAGCGTTCCATCTGCAAAAATGTCAACTCTATAGCTCCCTGGATACAAGAACTCCTCTACGTCCCAATATACTGTAATGTTCTGTTCTTCTCCATCGTACTCTATGTATTTTTTTATGGAGTAGTTTAACTCTCTATTTTCATACTTAAACAAATGTGAGGGGTCCTTAGTAAGCACGTCGTTGTCTGGCTTAGTTATTCTTATGTATAAAATACGTTCACCAGTTGTTGCTGTTATGTTTTTAACAAGGGTAAAGTCGATTTGAAACTTTACTATATCTTTAATGCGTTTGGCTGTTTTTGAACGCTTGTTTTTTGGCTCAACTCCAATATTTGTTGCATCTAATTGAGCAGCAAGGGTTACTTTTTGATCCAGCTTTTTCTTTGCTTGCGAGAGTGTACTTATCTCTCTTGAAGCATGATCGTATTTTTTAGTTACCTCGTCGATAACTCTTTTTTGTTCGGTTGTTAATCTATTTAATGAATCAATTTGATTGATATAGCTAACCATGACCTTTCTTAAGGTAGATAACTCTTTCTTAAGCCTTCTTATCTCTAACGCATTGCTACTTTTTACAGATCTTAGTTCTTCAAGAAGTCTTTGAGTCTTGAGCTGTTCTCGTTCTAGTAGAACAGATAGAGAGTCGTTTGAAACGGTTAACTTGAGCTCATCGTATTGTTGAGCAAAGCGAGTATATTCATTTTCAAGATCTTCTTTCTCCAACTCAAAGCCTTGTATTAGCTCATAATTGGTTCTTTTTTCGCTAAAAAGCAACCAGGTTATACCAATAAAGGCTAGCGCTAAAACAGTAACTGCCACTATCAATAACTTGGATTTATCTTTCATATTTTATTCTTTATTAAATAGTTTGAGCAAAAATAGTATTTTAAAGTTGATTGAGCGAGTTAGTTTAACGAAATTTATTACGGAAATATTTCCTTAATTGCTTTAGAACTTGTATTTTTGTTCTAAGATTGATTAGGGAATATAGGGAGTATAGTCTTAACATCTTATACTTCAATCCAAAACAATCTATAACGTAAACTATATTTATAAAAAACTAAGTATTATGGCAAAAGTAACCGTTGTTGGAGCAGGAAACGTTGGAGCAACTTGTGCTAATGTATTAGCATTTAATGAAGTTGCAGACGAAGTTGTTATGTTAGATGTTAAAGAGGGGGTATCTGAAGGAAAAGCGATGGATATGATGCAAACCGCTCAATTACTAGGATTTGATTCTAGATTGGTTGGTTGCACAAACCGCTATGAAGATACTGCAAACTCTGATGTTATTGTAATTACTTCAGGAATTCCTCGTAAGCCAGGAATGACTCGTGAAGAGCTTATCGGAGTAAACGCAGGTATCGTTAAATCTGTTGCAGAGAACGCGCTTAAACATTCACCAAATGCAATTTTAGTTGTTATCTCTAACCCAATGGATACAATGACTTATCTTGCACTTAAATCATTAGGATTACCAAAGAACAGAATCATTGGTATGGGTGGAGCATTAGATAGCTCTCGTTTTAAATATTTCTTATCAGAAGCATTAGGGTGTAATGCAAATGAAGTAGAAGGAATGGTTATTGGTGGACATGGTGATACTACTATGATTCCATTGACTCGCTTTGCTACTTACAAAGGGTTACCAGTAAGTAACTTCCTTTCTGCAGAAGAGTTGGAAAAAGTTGCTCAATCTACTATGGTAGGTGGTGCTACTTTAACTAAACTACTAGGAACTTCAGCTTGGTATGCTCCAGGTGCAGCAGGTGCATTTGTAGTAGAGTCTATTTTACACAATCAAATGAAAATGGTTCCTTGTTCTGTAGCTCTTGAAGGAGAGTATGGTGAGGAAGATATTTGTTGTGGTGTGCCAGTAATTCTTGGTAGAAACGGTATTGAGAAGATTGTTGAGCTACCTTTGAACGACGAAGAAAAAGCTGCATTTAAAGCAAGTGCTGCTGCTGTTCGCAAAGTAAATGGTGCTCTAGGAGATCTTTAGTACAAAGAGATAGTTGAAGAGATAGAAAGGGTTTCACAGCTAGCTGTGAAACCCTTCTTTTTTTAAGGTGAGAAAGAGTCTTTCAGAGAAACTGTGTAAGCTAAGGATATAGAATTTCTTGATATGAAGATCTATTTAAGCTTTAAGTTAACAAATCAAGAAAAGGCCTAATTAGGCCTTTTCTTTGCTCATGTTGTTTGATTGATTTCTAAAAAGGGGTTAAAGGGAGTAGTGAAATGTTTTTGTTCTTTACCTGAAAACCCTCTCTCTTTTTAGTGAAAAGGTAGTAGCTATTTCCTCTTTCTTATTAATTCTACGTCTGAAACAATAGGAAGGTGGTCAGATAACGTTGAGTAGATCGCTTGTGTTCTAATTAATTTCCAGTTGTGATCGGGATCTGCAAATAGATAGTCTATCTTATTGCTTAGTTTCTCTGTTGTAGAGGTTGGAGCACCATTTGCAGCAAAGGTCGACTCATCATCTGTTAAAGGAATCCAATGGTTGATTACTTCAGTTATTGCCTTTGAATGAGGTTTTGCATTAAAATCTCCGCCCACAATTTTTGGAAATGGTGATTGGTTTAAGCGTCGTAGAACCTCTTGAAGTTGCAGCACTTGTGTATCGGCCGAGAAAAAGTCTAGATGGGTTGAGGCAAAGGTAATGGTGTCTTTGTCGCTCACTTCAATATCGGCAATTAATACTGCTCTTTGCTCTTTTTTTAGAGGTCTAGGTAATAAATGTTTCTCCGATTTTATATAGGGAAATCTTGATAAGATACCAATCCCATAATACCCCCCACTGTAGTCTATCGTTTTTCCGTATAAGGGAAACATTTGTGTATGATAGGCTAGTTCTGTGATAAAATCTTTTCCATTTTGATGAGGTGCACGATCTCTATTAGTTTTGCTATCTACTTCTTGTAGAGCAACTAAATCGGGCTTAAACGATTTAATGTGATAAGCCAACTCTTCAAGGCTGGCTAACTCTCCAAACCTTAGGTTATAGGTCATAACTCTTAGTTTCAGCGTATCGCATTTTTGATCCTCTTGTGCTTGAGTTGTTATGGAGAAAAGGCTAACTAAAAAAAAGGTGATAAAAACTATTCTTGTTTTCATTAGGTATTAAATTTATTGGTTTATAATCGTTTATCGGCTCCCCACATTAGCTTACTGCGCAGGGTACTAAAAAACTGGTGGTTGTGACGCTTGATAACTTTAACGGTGTAGCCTGCTTTTTGAATGTTGAGAACTGTACCCTCTTTACAGGTATAGCTTTTCCCATCTACTGAGATTAGAAAATTGTGACTCCGGCTGCTTACTTTTAGTTCAATCTCTGTATGGTCACACACAACAACAGGTCTAATATTCAAGCTATGTGGTGCAACAGGTGTGATAACAACTGTATTTGAATTAGGTGCAATAATAGGGCCACCAACACTGAGTGAGTAGGCCGTAGATCCAGTAGGAGTTGCTATAATAAGACCGTCGGCCTGATAAGTCGTAAGAAAAGTATTGTTTATGGTTGTTTCTATACTTATCATAGAAGAGGTGTCTCGTTTTAATATAGCTACCTCATTTAAAGCAAATAGCTCTTTTTTTTCTGCTACACTTAATTTGAGAACTGTTCGCTCCTCAATGGTATAATGCTGGTTTAAAAGCTCGTCTACAGCTACCTCAATCTCCTCTGGCGAGATATCAGCTAAGAAGCCTAAGCGGCCTGTGTTGATTCCAAGGATAGGGATGTTATTATCTCCTATGCGGTTTGCAGTCCTTAGGAAAGTACCATCTCCTCCCATGCTGATTGCAATATCTGCAGAAACAGGCTCATTTTCTTTCAAAATCTCTAAAGAGTTGGGTGAATGAGTTGGGACATTATACAAGGAGTGGTAAAAGTTGGAGCAGATAGTTACCTTAACTTTTTCTTTCTGAAGAAGTTTTATTAACTTTTTAGCATAAGTATGCTTATCTGATTGATATTTATTACCGAATATAGCTACTTTCATAGATAAAAGATTTGACGCTCGTGCAAAAATGGGATTTTTTTTCTTATTACTAGAAACATCTCACTTATATTTGTAATTTTGCGTGAAACATTAGTTGGAAAAAAAGATGACTAAGCTAAGTGTAAATATAAACAAAATAGCGACATTGAGAAATTCTCGAGGTGGGAATGTACCTAATGTCGTTGAAGTTGCATTGGACTGTGAACGTTTCGGTGCAGATGGAATAACAGTTCATCCAAGACCAGATGAACGCCACATTAAAAGAGAGGATGTGTATGATTTGCGTCCCGTTTTGAAAACCGAGTTCAATATAGAGGGATATCCTTCGGATGAGTTTATTGAGATGGTTTTACAGGTTAAGCCGCATCAAGTAACTTTAGTTCCTGATTCCCCAGGACAGTTAACATCAAATGCGGGATGGGATACCTATTCAAATCTTGAGTTTTTATCTGAAATTCTAGAACGTTTTAATGAGGCAGGTATTCGTACCTCGGTTTTTGTAGACCCTGTCTCTAAAATGGTTGAATATGCAGCTAAGGCAGGTGCTGATAGAGTTGAACTTTATACAGAAGGGTATGCCACAAAATATGAAGCCGATCGTGTAGCTGCTCTTGCTCCTTATATGGAGGCAGCTTTAACTGCTAAGAAGCTTGGAATAGGCTTAAATGCAGGGCATGATTTAAGTTTACAAAATTTAAACTATCTTGTAACACAAATTCCTTGGATTGATGAGGTCTCTATTGGGCATGCATTAATCTGCGAATCTCTTTACTTGGGATTAGAAAAAACTATTTACGAATATAAAAACTGTCTTCGCTAATGAATCCATTATTATTAATCGCACAAGCATCGGTGAATGTAGCCGACTCTGTTTTAAATAATCCAGTTTTAACACCAGTGGATGATCTCCCTGAAACAATGAATCTTTTTGATATGGCCATGAAGGGGGGATGGATCATGGTTATCTTGGGGTTGCTCTCTTTACTTTGTTTTTATCTGCTTTTTGAGCGCATTTACGTTATTCGTAAAGCAGGGAAAGATGATCCTCTTTTTATGGATAAGATAAAAGACTATATTATTAGTGGAGACATAAAAGCTGCTTTAGACTACTGTAAGTCAGTAAATACCCCTGCAGCAAGGATGATAGAGAAGGGGATAACAAGGCTGGGTAGACCTGTAAATGATGTACAGGTTGCTATAGAAAATGTGGGGAATATAGAGGTTGCACGCTTAGAGAAAGGGATGTCTGTAATGGCTACAATAGCAGGCGGAGCCCCTATGATTGGTTTTTTAGGAACGGTAACAGGTATGATTCGTGCTTTTTATGAGATGGCTAATGCTGGTAACAACATTGATATTACTCTTCTTTCTGGAGGTATTTATGAAGCAATGATTACTACCGTAGGCGGATTAGTTGTTGGTATTATAGCGATGTTTGCTTATAACTATTTAGTTACTCAGATAGATAAAGTGGTGAGTAATATGGAAACTAAAACTATTGCTTTTATGGACCTACTCAATGAGCCAGTAAAGAGATAGTGTTTTTGTTATTATATATCATTAAATAAAGAATATGTTACAACGTAGATCAAAAATATCACCTAATTTTAGCATGGCATCGATGACCGATGTGATTTTCTTACTGTTGATTTTCTTTATGATAACATCTACCGTTGTATCTCCTAATGCAATCAAGGTTTTGTTACCACAAGGGAAACAACAGACTTCGGCAAAACCACTAACTCGAGTTGTTATAGATAAAGAGTTGAATTTTTATGCTGGTTTTGGTAATGAAAAAGAGGTAGAACTTACCATAGAGGAGTTAACTCCCTTTTTACAGGGGTGTGCCGATCGAGAACCAGAAATGTATGTTGCACTTTATGCAGATGAATCGGTACCTTATCGAGAAATTGTAAAGGTTTTAAATATAGCAAACGAGAATAAATTTAAAATGGTATTAGCAACAAGACCTCCTCAAGATTAACTAGTTAAGATGGAAGAAAAAAAAGGTCGTTACATAGGGATAGTAGGTGCATTTTTAATACATTTAGGTATTCTTGCTTTATTGTTTTATATAACAATAATTATACCTCAACAAGAGGAGGAGAGTGGTATACCAGTCATGCTGGGGGACACCCCAGAAGCGAGAGGTATGTCTAATCCTGAGACCTTGGTGGATGTTAAGATATTGCCCAAAGAGGTCGAGGCTCCTGTGAAGCATGTTGAGGAGCAAGAGTTGCTAACACAAGAGGTTGAGGAAAGTGTGGCTATTCCTCCAAAGAAAGAGAAGGTGGTTCCTAAAAAAGTGAAGCCTGAAAAGAGTCCGGAAGAATTGGCTGCAGAGGCTAAGAAAAGGGCCGAGGAAAAGGCAGAGCAGGAGCGAAAAGCTGCAGCTGAGGCTGCTCGAAACAGAGTTGCTGGGGCTTTTGGAAAAGGGGCTCAAATGGGAGATAAAGGTGACACTGAGGGAAAAGGTAACCAAGGATCGCCTACTGGAAACTCCACTTCAGGAGCATTGTCTGGGTCTGCGGGTTATGGAACCTTTGATCTTGGCGGGCGTTCAATAGGAGGTGGAGGATTGCCTAAACCTAATTATAACGTACAGGAAGAGGGACGAGTTGTTGTATCCATAACCGTTAACCCTGCAGGTAATGTAATAGCAACAAGTATTAATAAGCTAACTAATACCGTTAATCCTGCGCTAAGGAAGGCTGCAGAAGAGGCTGCTAAAAAAGCAAAGTTCAATGCTGTAGCTGGACCAAACAACCAAATGGGTACAATAACCTATTACTTTAACTTAAAATAAAATAGATTATGGAGACAGTTTTTGTTTTTCTTGCAGATGGATTTGAGGAGATTGAAGCTCTAGCTACTGTGGATGTGTTGCGAAGAGCTGGATTAGATGTAAAAACAGTATCTGTTACAAAAAAAGAGATGGTTAAAGGAGCGCATGGTGTTTTAGTGGCTGCAGACCTTCTTTTTGAAAAAGGAGAATTCTCGAAAGCGCTCGCTTTGGTACTACCAGGGGGAATGCCAGGAGCTGAGACTCTAAAGTCACACCAAGGGTTAGCAGAGCTGTTGAAGAGCCAGGATGCTCAAAAAAAGACAATCGGGGCTATTTGTGCAGCACCTATGGTGTTAGGATCTCTTGGTTTATTAAAGGGTAGAAAGGCTACTTGTTACCCTGGATTTGAAGATCAGTTAAAAGGAGCTAAGGCAACAGGAAATCTGGTTGAAAAAAGTGATCACATCATAACAGGAAAGGGACCTGGGGCAACCTTTGAATTTGCTTTCAAGTTAGTGGAAACGCTTAAATCTAAGGAAATTGTAGGTGAGCTGAAGAGCGGAATGTGTATTGAATGAAGCAATTTAGTAAAAGTGTAGTAGTTGTAGCAGGTGGTGTTGGGAGTAGGATGGGAAAAGAGGTTCCTAAACAGTTTCTTTTGCTTAAAGATAAGCCTATCCTTATGCATACCCTTGATCGGTTCTACAACTATTCAAAAGAGCTGGAAATTATATTGGTATTAGCAGCAGAGGAGAAAGAGAATTGGGTTAGTCTTTGTAATCGATACTCTTTTACTGTTCCTCACCGTGTTGTTTCTGGTGGAAAGACTAGGTTTCACTCCGTTCAAGCTGGATTGGCTGAGGTTGAGAGTGAGTTAGTTGCTGTTCACGATGGAGTTCGGCCATTTGTCTCTAAAAGTTTGCTGGAGCGTTGTTTTCAAGAAGCTGCTATTCATCAGGCAGTAATACCTGTAGTGGATGTAGTAGACTCAATTAGAAAGGTTTCCCGAGAGGCTTTAAGTGAGACGGTAGATCGTAAACGGTATAAGTTGGTGCAGACTCCTCAAGTCTTTCGTACATCGGTCTTAAAAAGGGCCTACAAACAAGAGTTTACCTCTTTCTTCACGGATGATGCTTCGGTTGTTGAAGCAGAGGGGCTCTCTGTACACCTTGTAGAAGGAGCTCGTGAAAATATTAAGATAACAACACCTTTTGATTTGAAGATTGCAGAAGCTTTGCTTTCATGTTAGATTTTAGTTCTAGAGATATACAATATTTATCAGGAGTGGGTCCTCAGCGTGCAGCGCTATTTAATAGTGAGCTGGATATATACACGTTTAAAGATCTACTCTATTTTTTTCCCTATAAATACGTAGATAGAAGTCGGATTTACCTAATAAGAGAGTTAACTGGAACGATGCCCTATATACAGCTTAGGGGCAGAATTATTGGTTTTGAAAAGGCCGGTGAAGGACGAAAACAGCGGCTGATTGCTCATTTTTCGGATGGTACAGGTGTAGTAGATTTGGTCTGGTTTAAAGGGGTAAAATATATTGCTAGTCGGTATAAGTTGAATGAGGAGTATTTAGTCTTTGGAAAACCTGCCTTATTTAATGGAAGAATAAACTTAGCTCATCCCGACATAGACCCTGTCTCTACTCAGTTGTTAAAGACACTAGGATTACAGCCTTTTTACAGTACGACAGAGAAGATGAAGCGTAGCTATTTAAATTCGGCTGCTATCCAAAAAATCATGGCTAATTTAGTCTCTCAGCTATCTAAGGACTTGCCAGAAACATTGCCAACGTCCTTACTTCAAGAACATCATCTTATGCCTCTTCATCAAGCATTGCGGGTGATCCACTTCCCCGAAGGGCACGAGGAGTTGCGTAGGGCAGAGTATCGGTTGAAATTTGAAGAGCTATTTTATATTCAACTGAGTATATTGAAGTATGCTACAGAGCGGCAAGAGAAATACAAGGGGTTTATATTTAAAAAAATAGGGGCTGTTTTTAATGGCTTTTATTCAAGAAACCTTCCTTTCGAGTTAACAAATGCACAAAAACGCGTTGTTAAGGAAATCAGAGCCGACTTAGGGTCGGGCAGGCAGATGAACCGGTTGCTTCAAGGGGATGTTGGAAGTGGTAAAACCTTGGTGGCTCTACTAACCATGTTGATTGCTGTTGATAATAAGTATCAATCTTGCTTAATGGCTCCTACCGAGATTTTGGCTAATCAGCATTATGAAACGATAAGAAGTTTCTTAGAGGGAATCAATGTTCGGGTTGAGCTGTTAACTGGGTCTGTCAAAAAAAGTGAAAGAGAGCCAATTCTTGAAGGCTTACTCCATGGGGAGGTTGATATCTTAATTGGAACTCATGCCGTTATTGAAGATGTTGTTGAATTTAAATCTTTGGGTTTAATCATTATTGATGAACAGCATCGATTTGGAGTCGCACAGCGTGCACGCTTGTGGAAGAAAAATGAGACCAACCCTCCTCATGTTTTAGTGATGACCGCAACTCCGATACCCCGAACGCTAGCTATGACTCTTTATGGTGATTTAGAGGTCTCTGTTAT
>JASLCM010000035.1 GCA_030151845.1 Bacteroides sp. | reverse complement strand
GACGGGACTCGAACCCGCGACCCCCTGCGTGACAGGCAGGTATTCTAACCAACTGAACTACCACACCTCCGTGTTCTACTTAAGTTTATTACTTTGTAATTCCCTTAAGAATTCGTGTGCAAATATAGGCCATTTATACATACTCTCCAACTTCTTAAAGCACTTTTTTATCTAAAAAAAGATTATTTTTCACAAAGCAAATATAGAACTCTTATAATCAGCAGATTATATTATTAGTTTTTTAATTTATTAATAGCATCTAAAACTAAAGGTTCCATTACCGCATAGCCTTCAGCTGTTGGATGGACTCCATCATAGGTATATTTCTCTATTAATCCTAGTTCTTCTGTTGCCATGGGTGTGTGATAGTCAACATATATAAATCCTCTCTTTTTAGCATAGGATTCTATCCATTGATTAATAGCAACGATAGACTCGGCTGGTCTGATCTCTTTTTTCCATGGATACTCTTTTGCTGGTAAAATAGAGCAAAGAATCACCTCAATTTGATTGGCAACTGCCAACTCACACATTGTTTCAATGTTATCGGTTATCATCTTCTGTGTGCTGGGTCCTGTATTTCCAGCTATGTCATTAGTACCAGCCAAAATAACAACAGCTCTAGGCTTTAAATCAATCACATCTTGTCGAAAACGAAGAACCATTTGTGGAGTAGTTTGACCACTTATTCCACGGTTAATAAAATTTAGATGAGTATTAAAAAAATCTGGAGATTGCTTCAACCATATCTCTGTTATAGAGTTTCCCATAAAGACAATACGATCTCCTCTATTCTTTTCCAACAGAACTTTCTCATTAAGATCTTTAAATCGATTTAAGTTAGCCCAATCTTGAGCAGATAAGCTCAATGTAAAAAAGGCCATTGCAGTACATAAAAGTAGTTTTATTCTTCTCATCTTCTTTATATTAATCGTATAACACGTATACCTGTCCAGTTTTTACTATCATCCAGCATTTGACGCAAAGATTTATTTTCTATTACCACCTTTCCTTTCGATGAAGATGCATGCAATAATCTCAACTCACCTCTAACATAGGTAGCAATTCCTACGTGACTAACATCTAATCCTGGAATTTTAACAGTCAGAGCAATGATATCTCCATTTTGGATCCAATGTAATCCTTCATGAGGAAGTTCTCTTTTGGGTAACCAGCGAACGTATTGACCAGAAAGTGCTTTTTCTTGTTCTCTGATTACTGAAATATCCTGTGGATTACGAACCAGAGGTCGATAGTAATCAGGGTGAGATGACATAAAGTTCAAGTTTATCTCTAAACTATCACTACTATGCATATACGTTACATCTTCCAAATAGCCCTTATTGATTCCATTCTGTATCCACTCTGTAAAGTAATGGAGCCGAGAAGGATAACCATCTACTACTCCTCCTCTATAACGAAGATCTCTCACAAAATAGGGAAACGATTCTACAGGATTTAAAACACGTTGACACAAGGCTTTTGCTACAGCATATTCAACAAAAGTCGTACAATCCAACTCATTGGTGTTAACAATTAGCTGTTCTGTATTTCCTCGGTCCAAAACATGAGCCACATAAGGCTTACCTAAGAATTTCATTCCCTCTTCTAGCACTGGATAATTCTCTTGTGCTTGAGAAGGAAGCAAGAATAAGAATAAAAGAATAATGAAGTTAAATATTCTACGTTTCATAGCACTTTATATCTAAATTAAGGTTTGATTAATTAGACACCAACCAAACCTTAATGAGTTATTTATCGAGTTTTAATGAAGCCTTTATAAAATAGGTGATAAGAAGTACATAAGCAATTAATGCACACACTTCAGACATACTATTTTGGAGCCAAGCTTCATTTACTAAGTTTATATCGGCAAAGCGTAAACCAGCACTAACCACTCCCATCAATGCTCCACCAGCAATAAACCCTGAAGCCAGTAAAGTTCCTTTCTCATTTCTAGCCTGGTTTATAGCTTGATCTTTACTGCGTGATGTAATGTACCAATTAATAGCACCACCAACAATAAGTGGAATATTTAATTCTAAAGGAATGAACATTCCTAAAGCGAAAGCTAATGCAGGTACTTTAAATAGAGTTAGAACAACAGCTAATACAGCACCAATACCATATAATAACCAAGGAGCTCCAACACCACTCATTAAAGGCTCTATTACAGCTGCCATTGCATTTGCTTGCGGCGCAGCTAACTGGCCAGTAGTAAAGCCATAGGTTTTATTTAAGATAATCATTACACCACCTACAGTAGCTGCAGAAACTAAAGTACCTAAGAATTTCCAACCTTCTTGTTTAATAGGAGTTGTTCCCAACCAATAACCTATTTTTAAGTCGGTTATAAATCCTCCAGCCATCGAAAGAGCCGTACAAACGACCCCTCCCATAATTAAAGAGGCAACCATTCCATCTGTACCTTTTAACCCTACTGCAACCATTATTACCGATGCTAAAATTAGTGTCATCAGCGTCATACCCGATACAGGGTTACTTCCAACAATAGCAATAGCATTAGCTGCAACAGTGGTAAACAAGAAAGCAATACCTGCAACAAGGAATATAGCTACAACCGTGTGTAGTAAATTTCCTTGCATCACACCAAAGTAGAAGAATAAAGTGATAAGAATAAGCGTCAAAATAGACCCAAAGGCAATAATCTTCATTGAAAGATCCTTTTGAGTTCTTGGTACATTTGCCTCTAATGAAGCTCCTCCCTTACTCCCCATCTCCTTAGCAGCTAAGCCAACCGCACTTTTTATTATGCCCCAAGATTTTATGATTCCAATAATACCCGCCATTGCAATTCCACCGATACCAATACTCTTTGCATAATGAGTAAATATCTCCTCTGGAGACATTTGTCCAACTGCTAAAGTTATCTCTGGATTCCATTGGTTAAGTACAGCATCACCAAAGAAAAGCGACAGTCCTGGAATTATAATCCACCAAACAGCTAATGATCCTGCACATATAATAGCTGCATATTTCAAGCCAATAATGTAACCTAATCCAAGTACAGCTGCACCTGTATTTACTTTAAAAACAAGTTTTGCTTTATCTGCTAACTGTTCTCCCCATCCCACAACACGTGTAGTAAAATTCTCATTCCACCAGCCAAAAGTTGCTACGATGAAGTCATAGAGTCCACCGACTAATCCTGCCAATAAAAGAGGTTTAGCCTGACTCCCTCCTTTGGCACCAGAGACTAGTACTTGTGTGGTAGCCGTAGCTTCTGGAAAAGGATACTCCCCATGCATATCCTGCACAAAATATTTTCTAAAAGGAATTAAAAATAGAATACCCAATATTCCTCCCAACAAAGAGCTCAGGAAAACCTGAGTAAAGGTTACTGATATCTCTGGATATTTCTCTTGTAAAATATAAAGAGCAGGTAGTGTAAATATAGCTCCTGCTACAACAACTCCAGAGCTTGCACCAATCGACTGAATAATTACATTCTCTCCTAGTGCATTCTTTCGTTTAGTTGCACTCGATAAGCCTACAGCAATAATAGCAATAGGTATCGCAGCTTCAAAGACCTGACCAACTTTAAGCCCTAGGTAGGCTGCTGCTGCAGAGAATAGTACAGCCATACATATCCCCCATGAAACAGACCAAAAAGTT
>JASLCM010000004.1 GCA_030151845.1 Bacteroides sp. | reverse complement strand
TCAAGGTCTATGGGGATACTAAAACTTTTTCCTGTACGAGAGTCGGTCCAACGCCTGCGTCTTATACGAAGTATTACCTTATGGTCTCTTATTGGGAAGTCTGTGATGTTCACACTCTCCATAAAGCCCTTGGATTCATAGTTTGGGTCTTGACTTAATTGAGGGCTCATCTTCTCATCAAGACTGATATAAATCTCTGTAGCAGTTTGTTCAACACCTGCTATATTAAAATAATCCAATATCTGAGAGGGCAATACTATCGTTGCCAACATATTTAAATAATCTGTATTCATAACGCAAAGTAAGCAATAACGATGGATAATTTAAATATGTAGTCCCCACTAAATATCTACTGATCCCTCTTCAGGGCAATGAAAAGAGCCCTATCTACACTTGAATAGAGTGTTTGATAAGGCTCTTTTATCTTTAATAGTTACTGTTCAGTAACTTTGAGGCTGTACTCCTTTTAGTTTCGAGAACACCCTCTTTTCTATTGTTAAACCTACTTATTTGAAATTATAGAGGAAAACGATTGTTGCATCGTAAGCACTTCTCTTTTTTCCTTTTATTTCGAGACTAGCATCCATTTCTGTTTTAACAACACCACGTAGGTTGCGAATCGATTTTAGTTTTACGCGGAGTCGTACCTCGTCATTAACCAATACAGGCTCACTGAAGCGAAGCTTCTCTATGCCATAGTTTATTAAAGACTTTACATTGTTAACCTCAGCAATCTCTTCCCAAAGGTGTGGGAGCAGGGATAGGGTTAGGTAGCCATGTGCAATGGTGCTTTTAAAGGGACTCTCTTTTTTAGCTCGCTCTTCATCAACGTGAATCCACTGATGATCTAGTGTTGCATCGGCAAATTGATTAATCTGTTCCTGGGTGATTTTAAGCCAGTTGGATACGCCCAGCTCTTTCCCTACAAGTTTTTCAAACTCTTCAAAATTGTTGATTGTTATCATAAAACGTTTTTAATAATATGATTTTTGGTTGTTTATTATTAGTTGTTCCAACAATATAATTATTATTATTAGCAAAACAAACAGAAAAAAGAAAAACCACTCTTTTCATCGAGAGAAAGAGCGTGATCTATCTTTGTGGAGAATGAGGGTAAGCTCTTTTTAGCAGATATAAAAAAGGGTGCCCAACGGACACCCTTTTAAAGTAGTTACTTTGTATAAATTATTTTTTTACTTTAGACCATAGGTATGCAGCATCTTCAGCTGTTAATGCTTTAGAGTAGATTCTTGCAAAACCCAAACTACCTTGGAATGCGTTTTGAGCAACTCCATTACCAGCATCACCTCCTAAACAGATCCAACGTGCATTGTTGTTTATGTTTGCAGGCCAATACTCACCTGGAGCATCTGCTTCAGCTGCAAGCTTGCCATCGATATATAAATATGACTTTCCAGCTTCTTTGTCCCAAACACCTACTAAGTGGTACCAAGATTTACCATCAGGTTTTGTTTTTGAAGTAGTCCATATCCAAGTACTCTTATTTGCTGTAGTAACATTAGGTAAGAAGGTAATTCCATTCCCTCGGTCAGGTCTAGCTACTAAAAATCCTGTACCACCTTGTTCGTGTGTACTGAAGAATTTTGTTTCATAACTATGTGTACCTTCGTTATAGTCAACATCAAATTGAACCAAGCACTCGAAAGTGTGACCAGCAGCCAATTTGTTTTCAAAATCCTTATTGTTTACATAGTCAACCTTGAAGTATGAACCCTTTGGAATATGTTGTCCATTTGTTTTAGGTACAAACTTAGCGATATATCTATTGTATTCTTTATTGAAATCTAACTTGAAAGGATCTTCATTAACGATAGCTTCAACCTTATGCTTCATTGGAGAAAGGTCTCTTGCACCCTCTTTCGTGAACTCAATATCGAGCATGTCTGCTACAACTTTAGGCTCTTCTGGCTCAGTTGTTTTTCTTTTTACTACAAGAGTGAAAATTGCAGCTTTCTCTTTAAGCGTTTCGCTCTTATCTTTTGGCTGAACACTCCAGTAGAAAGTAGCCTCTTTACCTAGACCCACACCCGCTTCTTTTAAAGCAGCATCAACTTGGTCGGCAGGTAGTTTAAATGTCTTTTCGTTTAACTCAGCAGCAAAATCTTCTTTCGATAGATCCTCTTTCGAACTTAGAATTAACTTATACCCTTTTTCTATGTTTTCAGAAGTCCACTTAAACTCAATCTCTTTTGCTGTTTCTAAGTCGATTGTAGCCTTATCTTTAGGGCTCTCTAGTTTGATAACGCGTACTAATTCTGCATTTTGAGTAATTTTCACCTCTTGCTTAATCGCAGGATAGTCTACTAATTTAAAGATAGCAGTTGCAGTACGAGCCTCTTTTTCAGGATTAGCCTCAATAGCTAATGTCACTTTATTTGCATCTTTTGTTTGCTTAATCCAACTGGGTTTGTCTTTAATCTCAAATTCCCATTTGTCGGCATTTGTTGTTACAGTTAACACCACTTTTCCACCCTCTTCACTAACAGCTTCAGGATTCTCTGGTGTAACAGAAATCTTAGGCCCAAAGGCTAATTGTTTAATCTTAACCGTCTTAATTTCTTTGCCATTTAAGTTGAAGCCAACTGTTGCTTCACGGTCTTCTGTTTTTGTATTTT
>JASLCM010000271.1 GCA_030151845.1 Bacteroides sp. | reverse complement strand
TTCTTGGAGTGATACAGGTACTCACTATAAAGGAAGTGCTCCCTACGGACGTATTGGAGTTGATTACAATGTATTCCGAAAGAAAAAAAGTGACTACCAACTTCTCTTCGGACTTAGATACGGTTTCACCTCTACAACTTACGACATTGAGGCAAAAAGTGTTTCGGATGAGGTTTGGAAGGATCAAATAGAAAATCCTGGTCTTGTAGATGATGTGTGGGGAGGAAGTATTCCCTACGCTATGAAAGACCTATCAAGTAGCATGCACTGGTTTGAACTTGTTGGTAGAATTAAAGCAAAGATTTATAAAAGCTTTTACATGGGCTGGGCCATTCGGGTTAAGTATAGAATATCGCCAGCCGATGGAGAGTTTGCCGACCCTGGTTACATTCCAGGATATGGAAAATATGATACCGTAAATTACGGACTAACCTATTCACTAATTTATAAACTTCCTTTTTAAGCATGCAGGGATTTGAATTATGGTTGCTAGCAATAGGACTAGCAATGGATTGTTTTGCAGTAGCCATAGCTAGTGGCATCAATTTAAATCAGATGGGATGGAAAATCATGAGCAGAACCTCCATCTGTTTTGGAGCTTTTCAAGCCATAATGCCTCTCATAGGATGGTCTGTAGCACACCGATTCAGCCATTACATCGAACAGTACGACCACTGGATAGCGTTTATCATCTTAGGTTTTTTAGGACTTCATATGATAGCAGATTCCATGAAGGAAGAGAAAGATAAAGACCCTCTTCTTCCCACTAGTCTTCGAGTTACGCTGATTCTAGCTTTAGCTACCAGCATAGATGCTCTAGCTATTGGTGTTAGTTTTGCCTTTTTAGGAACTAAAACCTATCAGGAAATATTACCTTCTGTTGCAGTTATAGGACTAATATCTCTCCTTTTTACAGCCTTTGGTCTCTTCTTTGGACATTGTTGTCAAAAAGGGTTTGCTCAAAAAATAAGAGCTGAGCTTTGGGGAGGTATTATCTTGATACTAATAGGGTCTAAAATACTTATTGAACACATATTTTTTATGCCATGAAAAAAAGAGGAAATATTATTTGGCTTCTCCTCCTTGCGTTTGGAACCTTATGGATTTTATCAAAGCAGGGTAAAAAAGCAGAGTACCAACAGATTCATGGAGTTATTTTTGGTACATTTTATAACATTACTTACCAGTATCACGGAGACATTAAAAACGAGGTTGAGCAAGAGTTGCATCGATTTGATCTCTCCCTCTCCCCTTTCAAGGAGAACTCCATCATTTCAAAAGTAAACCACAACGAAAAGGTAGAGTTGGATACCTTATTTGTCAACGTTTTTAATCGTGCGCAGGAGATCTCTCAACTTACTCAGGGAGCTTTTGACATTACAGTGGCTCCACTAGTTAATGCCTGGGGGTTTGGTTTCAAAACCCAAGAGTTCCCCGATTCAGTAACAATCGACAGTCTGCTTACTCTAACAGGGTATGAAAAGATACATCTATTTAATAATAAAATACACAAAGAAGACCCTAGAATTATGCTAGACTGTAGCGCCATCGCAAAAGGATATGCTGTTGATGTTATAGCCAACTTATTAAATAAAAAAGGGGTGGATAACTACATGGTTGAGATTGGTGGGGAGATTAGAACAAAAGGATTAAGTGCAAAGAGTAAAGCTTGGAAAATTGGGGTAAATAAACCTACAGATGATTCACTAGCTCTTAGCCAAGAGCTTGAGATGGTTTTACAACTCTCTGATGTTTCTTTAGCAACCTCTGGAAATTATAGAAATTTTTACTACAAAGAGGGAAAAAAATATGCACACACCATTGATCCAAGAACGGGTTATCCGGTTGAACACAACTTGCTTTCGGCCACAGTTATAGCTCCTAACTGCATGAGTGCAGATGCTTTTGCAACCTCTTTTATGGTTATGGGGGTAGAGAAAAGTATGGAGTTTGCCCAAAAGCACCCCGATCTAGCTCTTAGCCTCATCTATATCGATACCGATGGAGAGATGAAAGTAATTAATTCGGATACAATGAAAAAATACATTGTTCAAGAAGATTAACGAGGTAAATACGCTTTCTGAACATTAGACATACTTGCCCAAAGGTTAGCTTTAGCCTTTGGGCTCATTTTTTCAATAGTACGCATAACATCTGCTATTTCACTGCGCTTAGAGTCTCTCTCGTAAGGACACTCTTTTACAAGTTTATGGTACCCTCTACCATTAGCTAACTCAATAAGCTCTCTCTCTTCAACCAAGCAAAGAGGCCGAATAATATCGACAGGTACCCGACTCATCTTCGTATATGGAGGCATAGTTGAAAAAGAGCCTTGAAAGACCATATTCATTAAAAGTGTTTGAAGGATATCATCCATATGGTGTCCTAATGCAATTTTATTGCATCCTAGTTCCTGAGCGGTTTGAAATAACATTCTCCTTCGGTTCCATGAACATCGGTAACAAGGGTTTTTGTTGCTGTCACCATCAAAAGCTGCTGTTTTCACCAAAAAAGGGACACCCCATTTTTTAGAAAAATGGGCTAAATAGGAGACATCTGTAGCGTAGTGTATTCCTCTCATCCTGATATGAACAGCAAATAGAGTAAAAGGGAGATTACTCCAATGCATTCGGTCTGCAAGAACTTCCAACAAAGCCAAAGAGTCTTTTCCACCAGAAAGTCCAATTAGAAGGGCATCTCCTGGCTCGATTAGTTGATACTCCTTTATTCCCTTTGAAACACGATGATTTAGTTTCCTATACAGTTGTTCACTACCTAACATATTTTTTTTCAACCTAATTTGGCTACAAATCTAATGGATTTTATCTGCTTAAAGAAGAATTAACAAATAAGCATCCTTGAAATAAGCTACTATTGACTTATAATTTGTATTTTTGATTAAGTAGATTTTATATTTTGAGAAGATTCAATTTGAAAATGAAGAAGAAAATAACAGCAATAGTTCTATCTTTTCTATGTGCTTTTCCAGTTATAGCACAAGACTTAAAAGAAGGACGAGATTTTTTTGACAAAAAACAATACGATAAAGCCTTACCTATTTTTGAGGCCCTACTCAAAAAACAACCCAATAACCCAAACTATAACTATTGGTTTGGAGTCTCTGCAATCGAGCTAGGTTCTCCTAAAAAAGCAATAGAGCCACTAAGAGTTGCAACACGCCGAGGTGTCTCTTATGCCGAATATTATTTGGCCCTAGCCTATAACGATGCTTATGACTACGAAAATGCAATTAGTACCATAGAGAGCTATTTAAAAACAGCCAAAAGAAGAAAAGAGAGTGAGGAGTTGGGTGAAGCCCTTTTGCGTAAAATCCGTTCCAACTTTCGGATGCTAAAAGGGGTTGAAGAAGTTACCGTTTTAGATAGCTTTGTTGTCGATAAAAAAAACTTCCTAGAGACCTATGTCCTGGGACAGGAGTCTGGAAAAATCATGTTAGCTAGAGAATTCTTCAAAGATTCAACTTTTGGAGAGGAGGAGACACTCTATTTATCGGAGAGAGGCAATAAAATATACTATGGAGCAAAAAATGAGGAGGGCTTAATTAACCTGTACAGTAGTAATAAGCTGGGAGATGGATGGGGCACCCCAATTGCTCTGCCAGAAAACATCAACGACTCGGCCAATGTTAACTACCCTTTTCTTCTAGCAGATGGGGTCACCATCTACTATGCCTCAGATGGGGCAAACTCTATGGGAGGTTATGATATTTTTGTGACTAGATACAACACCAATACCAATAAGTACCTCATGCCTGAAAATGTAGGAATGCCATTTAACTCTCCATTCAATGACTATATGTTCGTTATTGATGAGTACAACCAATTGGGATGGTTTGCATCTGACCGCTTCCAACCAGAAGATAAAGTTTGTATTTATCTCTTCATTCCCAACAAAACGAAGAAAATTTACAACTACGAGGCCATGGAGCCAGAAGCTATGGTAGAGCTAGCACAAATTAGAGACATAGAAGCAACGTGGAAAGACGAAAATCAGGTTAGAGCTGCAAAAGAGCGCTTACAAAGACTACTCAATGCACAACCTAAAGAGGATAAAAAACAAGATTTTAACCTCCTTATTGTAGATGGTTTGGAATATACAAAATGGGATGACTTTAAGTCGGACGAGGCCAAACAAAACTACCAGCAATATGTTAAACAACAAGGATATTTTGAGCAACAAAAGAAAAAGCTTACCGAGTTAAGACAAGAGTATGGACAGGGCAATGAAACAACAAAGAGTCAACTTGCACCCGCCATTCTAGATTTAGAACAACGTGTTGAGGAGATGCACAAGCAACTTCACGAACGAATAAAGTCTGTGCGTAAATATGAGGTAACCACTATAAACAAATAGAACTATGGAAATACTTATTCTTGCATTAGTGATTCTACTCGCAATTGTTCTCCTTTTGGTTGAGCTTTTCGTGACTCCAGGACTTAGTCTGGCAGGGGTTATAGCTACCCTTTGTGGTCTTTATGCTATTTATTATGCTTTTGCCTACATGGGTGTTGTAGCTGGTATCTTAACTACAATAATAACTTGTGTAGCCTCAGGGGTTGCTATCTATCTCTTTATGAATTCGAAATCGCTCGAAAAAGTCTCTTTGAAGAAGACCATAAATTCAACTGTAGATCGATCGGCCGAAGAGGCTATCCGCATTGGAGATAAAGGCATAACGACAACCAGACTTGCTCTCTATGGAAAAGCTAAATTAAAAGAGGCTATCGTAGAGGTAAAATCGTCTGAAGGCTTTGTAGATGAAGGAACACCTATCGTTGTTTCTAACATTATAAACGGAACAATAGAAGTTGTTCCAGAAAATTAAATTTGAATATTCACTAATAAATCTTTAAACTATGATGTTTAACCCCTTGATTCTAGCTCTTATGTTTCTCGCAGTAATGGGAGCTATAGCAATCTTCTTTTATTACGTGCCCTTCTTCCTATGGCTATCTGCCAAGGTTTCGGGAGTACGTATCTCCTTGCTACAGCTCTTCTTAATGAGAATACGTAAGGTACCCCCCAATATAATTGTTCCTGCAATGATTGAAGCTTATAAAGCAGACTTAGAAACAATCTCTAGAGATGAACTAGAAGCACACTACCTTGCAGGAGGTAACGTAGAGCGAGTTGTACATGCTCTTGTTTCTGCATCGAAAGCAAACATCGACCTATCGTTTCAAATGGCTACAGCCATTGATTTAGCAGGACGTGATGTTTTCGAAGCGGTACAAATGTCTGTTAACCCCAAAGTAATAGACACCCCACCAGTTACTGCTGTTGCAAAAGATGGTATTCAGCTAATCGCAAAAGCTCGCGTAACTGTACGAGCTAATATTAAACAACTTGTTGGTGGTGCTGGTGAAGACACTATTCTGGCCCGTGTAGGTGAAGGTATAGTCTCCTCGATTGGTTCCTCTGTAAGTCACAAGTCTGTACTTGAGAATCCAGACTCTATCTCTAAACTGGTTCTTAAAAAGGGGTTAGACTCTGGAACTGCATTTGAAATCCTATCGATTGACATCGCAGATATTGATATAGGTCGTAACATTGGTGCTGCCCTTCAAATAGACCAAGCCAATGCCGATAAGAACATTGCACAAGCTAAGGCCGAAGAGCGACGGGCAATGGCCGTAGCATCTGAACAAGAGATGAAAGCCAAAGCACAAGAGGCTAGAGCTAAAGTTATTGAGGCTGAAGCCGAAGTACCTAAAGCTATGGCAGAGGCCTTTAGAGCTGGTAATCTTGGAATTATGGATTACTATCGCATGAAGAACATTGAGGCAGATACCTCAATGCGAGACAGCATCGCTACTCCACAAACTTCATCCATGAAAAGTAACAAACCCAAAGATCAACAAAAGTAAGTAGAGAATTATGAAAAAAATATATCCATCATCCGAATTAATTATCAATGAAGATGGTTCGGTATTTCATCTTCACATTAAGCCAGAGCATCTTGCCGACAAGGTTATCTTAGTTGGAGATCCTGGACGTGTAGCTCTTGTTGCTTCTCACTTTGAGAAACAAGAGTGCAATATCTCTAGTAGAGAGTTTAATACCATAACAGGAACTTATAAAGGAAAACGAATCACTGTTGTTTCTACAGGTATAGGTTGTGATAACGTAGATATCGTTATGAATGAGCTGGATGCCTTAGCAAACATTGATTTTGAAACGAGAGAAGAGAAAGAGAACTTTCGCCAGCTTGAACTTGTTCGAGTGGGAACTTGTGGTGGGCTTCAACCCCATACACCTGTTGGTACCTTCATTTGCTCAGAAAAATCGATAGGCTTTGATGGCCTACTTAATTTCTATGCAGGTAGAAATGAAGTTTGTGATTTGGAGTTTGAGCAAGCATTTCTCAAACATATGGAGTGGAGTGGCAACCAATGTGCTCCTGCCCCATACGTTATCGATGCTAGTAAAGATTTAATTGATCGAATAGGTAAAGAAGATATGGTGCGTGGTGTTACCATTGCAGCCAACGGCTTCTTTGGTCCGCAGGGAAGAGAGTTAAGAGTTCCTTTGGCAGATCCTAATCAAAATAAAAAGATAGAGAATTTTGAATACAAAGGCTATAAAATCACCAACTTTGAGATGGAGAGCTCTGCACTTGCTGGACTATCTAAACTCATGGGACACAAAGCTATGACAGTTTGTATGGTAATAGCCAATCGGCTTATTAAAGAGGCCAATACGGGCTATAGAAACACAATAGATAAACTAATACAAACAGTATTGGATAGGATCTAAGTTCATGGAAGACTTTGTAGCAATAGATTTTGAAACAGCAACAGGCTACCGCAACAGTGCATGTTCGGTAGCCCTTGTTACTGTTAAGGATGGGGTTATCGTTGATGAGTTCTATGAACTTTTTCAACCGCCAAATAACGAGTATTGGAATCAAAACATTCGCATTCATCGCATCACTCCAGAAATGACTGCAACACTCCCCTCTTTTGGTTTTTTCTATACCGACATCAAAGAGCGTCTCTTGGGAAAGGTTGTTGTTGCACACAATGAGTCTTTCGACCGATCGGTGCTCACACAAACCATGCGCACATATGGGTATGCTTACGAAGAACTGGACATTGCCCCTCAATGGGAATGCACATGCAAAATTTGTCGGTCCAAAGGGTATCCCTCGGCAAGATTAGATGCCTGTTGCCAAATTAACCAGATTCCACTAAAGCATCATGAGGCTCTATCAGATGCAAGAGCTTGTGCTCAACTCTACCTCAAATACCTTAGAGACGAATTATAAAAAAACTTGTATCTTTGTCTCCTCACTAAAGATTGAATTCGATGAATCAAGAAACTATATGCGCCATTGCTACTGCCCAAGGTGGAGCAATTGGCACCATTCGTGTATCTGGACCAAAAGCTATAGCAATAACCGAAGCTATATTTACTCCAGCCAAAAAAGGGGTTGTATTTAGCCAAAGCGCTCCTTATTCACTCACTTTTGGAACAATTAATAACAAAGAGGAACTAATAGATGAGGTGTTAGTAGCCCTATTTAAAGGTCCTAAATCATACACTGGAGAAGACAGTACAGAGATAACTTGTCACGGTTCAAGCTATATCTTACAAAAAGTTTTACAACTACTTTTAGAAAAAGGATGCAGACTGGCCCAGCCAGGTGAGTTTACACAACGCGCTTTTTTGAATGGAAAGATGGACTTGAGTCAGGCAGAAGCTGTTGCCGACCTTATCGCTGCTACTTCTGCCTCAACTCACCGACTAGCGATGAGTCAGATGCGAGGTGGCTTTAGCAGTGAGTTGAGGAAGTTAAGAGATCAATTGATTCACTTCACCTCTTTAATAGAACTTGAGCTAGATTTTAGCGAAGAAGACGTGGAGTTTGCCAATAGAGATGAACTAAATGAATTAGCCAATGGCATTGAAAAAGTGATAAAAAAGCTAGCTCAATCATTCAATGTTGGTAATGTCATCAAGAATGGAGTACCCGTAGCTATTATTGGAGAGACCAATGCGGGAAAATCGACCCTACTAAACTTACTTTTAAAAGAAGAGAAGGCAATTGTTAGTAACATTCACGGTACAACAAGAGATGTGATTGAGGATGTAACCAACATCGAAGGAATTAGCTTTCGCTTCATAGATACAGCAGGGATTAGAGAGACCAATGACGCTATTGAAACCATAGGAATAGAACGCACCTTCCAAAAATTAGATCAGGCCGAAATAGTATTGTGGGTAGTAGATGCTCCCTACACCGAACGACAAGTAAAAGAGCTCTCTCCTAAGCTACTCCCCATGTGCAAAGAGAAGCAACTCATTTTACTGATCAATAAATCGGACTTACTATCGACAGAAGAGAGAGATAACATCACAAAGCTTCTGCAAGAGAAAGAGCTAACTAAACACCTCTTCATTTCGGCCAAAGAAGCTACAGGAGAAGAAGAGCTGGAGCACCTTTTGGTGGAATCGGCCAACTTACCTAGCGTGACTCAAAACGACGTGATCGTAACCAATGTACGCCATTACGAAGCACTCACTCATGCATTGGAAGCTATTCAAAGGGTACAAAATGGACTAACTATGGGCTTGAGTGGAGATTTTCTCTCACAAGACATTAGAGAATGTATTTTCCACCTCAATGACATTGTGGGCGAAGTAACCACAGATATGGTGCTACACAATATCTTTAAGAACTTTTGCATTGGAAAATAAAAATCAATAATCAACGATTAACAAGAATCAAAAACGAACACATAGCCCTCTAATGAGGGCTATGCTTGTTTTAAATCGTATTGATAGAGGTTTACTTTAATTAATTTCACTCATAAACTTGCATCACGAGAA
>JASLCM010000265.1 GCA_030151845.1 Bacteroides sp. | reverse complement strand
GGATACTCCACAGACTAATCCTGAAGGGTATGAGAAAACAAATCTTTGTAACTTAGCCCCTCAATTAAAAGGGCACCTACTGCTGATCCATGACGACCATGACTCTACATGCGTACCGCAACATACTCTCTCTTTTATTCAGGCATGTATTAAAGCACGTACTTATCCTGACCTCTTTATATACCCAAATCACAAACACAATGTAAGAGGCAGAGATCGTGTTCATTTACATCACAAAATTACACAATATTTTAAGGACTATTTATAATCTAAAGAAATGAATCTATTATTACTTGGCTCAGGTGGCCGCGAGCATACACTAGCTTGGAAAATAGCACAAAGCAAACGAGTAAATAAATTGTTTATTGCACCAGGTAATGCAGGGACTTTAACTCTAGGTAAAAACATAGACCTAGACATTGAAGACTTTGAGGCTATTAAAAAGGTTGTCTTAAGCAATAATATCTCTATGATTGTAGTGGGTCCTGAAGCCCCATTAGTAAAAGGAATTTATGACTTTTTTACCAAAGATAAAGAGACAAAGCATGTTCATGTTATTGGCCCTTCCAAGCTAGGTGCTCAGCTAGAAGGAAGTAAGGAGTTTGCCAAAGCCTTCATGCAGAGAAATGAGATACCAACCGCTAAGTATAAAACTATTACAGCTAATAACATTGAAGAGGGTATTGACTTCTTAAAAAGTCTAGAAGCACCTTATGTTTTAAAGGCTGATGGACTGTGTGCTGGAAAAGGTGTCCTCATACTTCCTACTCTAGAAGAGGCTATCTCTTCACTAAAAGAGATGTTGGCTGGACAGTTTGGCGAAGCTAGCAACACGGTGGTAATAGAGGAATTCCTATCAGGAATTGAGTGTTCTGTCTTTGTTTTAACAGATGGGAATCAATACAAAGTACTTCCTATAGCCAAGGATTATAAACGAATAGGTGAAGGAGATACAGGTTTAAACACTGGAGGGATGGGAAGTGTTAGCCCCGTTCCTTTCGTGACAGAACAGTTCTACGATAAAATCATTAAACAGGTAGTAGAACCTACCATAGAGGGAATAAAAAAAGAGGGTATCATCTATAAAGGATTTATCTTTATTGGGCTCATCAAGGTAAAAGATGAGCCAATGGTTATAGAATATAATGTAAGAATGGGTGATCCAGAGACAGAGAGTGTTGTTCCACGTATCCAATCAGACTTAGTAGAGCTCTTTGAAGGAGTGGTTAATGGAAATCTAAATGACATCGAAATGATTTTAGATAAACGAACCGTAACAAGCGTTATTCTTGTTAGTGGGGGCTATCCTGAATCTTATGAAAAAGGTTTTCCTATTAAAGGATTAGAGACCGAAGCAGACTCTAACACCCTAATTTTTCACGCAGGTACAAAGCTCAGAGAAGAGAGTGTTGTAACTAATGGAGGGCGTGTCCTTGCTGTTTCAGCTTTTGGTGATAATATGGCTGAAGCATTAAACCAATGTTATAAGACAATAGACAAGGTTGAGTATTCTGGAAAATATTATAGAAAAGACATTGGTTTCGATTTATGAGCAACCACAACAGCACCATAGAGCAAAAGAAAAGATTAAGTAGAAACATGTTACCTCTAATATCCATTCTTGCGATTGGGTGTTGGGGGGTGCTCTCTTTTTTTCTTTTAGAGGAGCCCCAAGCAGACTTTTCCTATCCTCTTTGGAGCTATCTGGAACATCAAGTTCCTTTTCTTTTTAAGTTTAATCGTATACTTAACTTTCTGGTATACACACTGGTTGGTTACATTTTGATTGAATTAAATAACCGATATACAATAATAAGGGTTCGCGCAAGCGTACAGGCCTCCTTTTTTATACTTTTTGTGTTAGCTTGTCCACAATTGTATCCTCTCTCTAGGGGCTCTATCGCTAGTTTAATCTTTGTATTCTCTCTCCATATCTTATTTAATTCCTATCAAAAGCAAAGGCCAACTAACGATCTTTTTCTTGCGCTTTTTTTTCTCTCACTGGGAACGATCCTCGTTCCACAGCTTTTCTTTCTCATACCTATTTATCTACTTGGAGCCTATCAGTTTCAATCATTAACAGCAAAAAGTTTTTTTGCAGGTCTTATTGGTCTTTTTGTACCTTATTGGTTCCTGTTTAGTCATGCTTTCTTTTACGAGGAGATGTGGATTTTCAAGGCGCCATTTATAGCGCTCATAAACTCTTTTCAAATTGAAACGACATTAATAAACCTAACGTTCTCCTCTTTACTGAGTATTAGTTTACTTCTTATACTCTATCTTGTAAGTAGTATTCATTTCTTTATGACCAGTTATCAGGATAAAATAAGAACAAGAGCCTTCCTTAACTTTCTAGTTATTATTAGTAGTGTTCTCTTTCTTATTTTACTAGTAAACCCGATACTTTTCAATGAAATAATGCCTCTGCTCTTTATTGCGGTTAGCTTTCTTAGTGGACATTTGTTTGTTTTAACTAAAAACAGAGCATCAAATATCTTTTTTATCTGTTCTACTGTAAGTTTAGTATTTGTTTTTATAAGTAACGTATGGACACTATTATACAATTCTTAATAGAATGGAGTTACCTCGGAATGTTTGTTGCTTCATTTCTAGCTGGCAGTATCATTCCTTTTAGTTCTGAGGCTGTATTGGTAGCTCTTGTACACCCTGCTACTGGACTAGACCCTACAGCCTGCCTTGTTTCAGCATCTATAGGAAATACCTTAGGTGGTATGACCTGTTACTCCTTAGGGAGACTAGGAAAAACAGACTGGCTAACTAAATTTTTCAGGATGGACAAAGAGAAGATTGATAAGATGCAAATCTACCTACATAACAAAAGTGGTTTTATGGGGTTCTTTGCTTTCTTACCCATCTTAGGAAGTATTATTGCAGTAGCATTAGGATTTATAAGAAGTAACTTTGGTATTGTTTCACTAAGTATGTTTGTTGGTAAGTCTTTACGCTATTTTCTAGTTATTTTAGCAGCAAGAGGATTATTTTCTTTTTTTATATAAGATGAAAAATATAGAAATCATACATACGGCAGACGGTAGCAATACAATTTATCTACCAGAACTAGATGAGAACTACCACTCTATAAAAGGAGCCATAACAGAATCACAACATATCTTTATTGCGTGTGGTCTTTCACAACTTCGCACCCTGCCTCAGCTTACAGTTTTAGAAATAGGGTTCGGCACAGGATTAAACACCTATTTAACAGCTAAGTACAATCAGACTACTGATCAGAAGATCAGCTATGTCACATTAGAGAAAAATCCTTTAAGCTGGAACACTGTGTATCAACTAAACTATACCAGTGATAAGCTTTTTGAAACTATTCATACAGCAGATTGGAACATAAAGACAGATTTGACCCCTCAGTTCTCTCTTTTGAAACTTGAGGCTGATTTTACCAAGAAGCCTAAACTCCCCTCTACTGTTGATGTTGTTTATTTTGATGCTTTTGCACCTGAAAAGCAAGAGGAGATGTGGAGTAAGGAACTTTTTGACTACTTATATGTTTCTATGAATAGAGGTGGAGTCTTAACAACCTACTGCTCGAAAGGAGTTATACGAAGAAGACTCCAAGAGGTTGGTTTTGAGGTAGAGCGGCTACCTGGCCCCCCCAATGGAAAAAGAGAAATTCTACGAGCAACTAAAAAATAAAAGTTCATCATGCCAAAAACAACTAGATACTACCTTTTCTTCACCCTACTATTGCTACTTACTGCTTGCTCTAGCACCAAAAAAGAGACAGAAAAGAGTGCAATTATAACAGTTACCATTGAACCCCTTCGTTTTTTTACAGAACAAATAGTGGGCAGTAAGTTTAATGTAGTTAGCATGGTTCCTAAAGGGGTTAGTCCTGAGACCTATGATCCAACCCCCAAGCAATTAATGGAGCTAAACAAAAGCACAGCCTACATCCAAATCGGATACATAGGTTTTGAACAGGCTTGGATGGAAAAGATCAAAGCCAATACACCTAACGTTCGCTTCTTTAATGCTTCAGAGGGCATCCAGTTTATTTATGGAGAAGACCATCACCACGGTGACCATACTCACCATGGAGGAGTAGATCCACATACGTGGAACTCTACAAGTAATGCCCTACTCATCTCTAAAAATATTCTCTCTTTTTTAAAAGAGATTGACCCTGATAACTTCCAGGAGTATCAACAAAACTATTATCGGCTCGTTCAGGAGATAAAAGAGGTAGAAAAATCAATCCAACTAAAGATGGAGAATCGAACAGGAGAGGCCTTTATGATTTATCACCCCGCACTCTCCTATTTTGCGAGAGACTATCAGCTCACTCAGTTAAGTATTGAAGAAGAGGGAAAAGAGCCTACACCAAGTCATCTGAAACACCTCATCGACCTTTGTAAAAGGTATAATATCCAGGTGATCTTTGTACAACCAGAGTTTGATCATAAAAATGCAGAATTAATAGCCAGAGAGACGCATACCTCAATTGTTTCAATAAACCCTCTATCTTACAACTGGAAAGAGGAGATGTTAACAATAGCAAATGCCTTAAGTCAGAACCATGAGTGAGAAAGATATTATCTTAAAAGTAGAAAATTTAACCGTCACCTACGGAGAGAAGGTCGCTATTAAAAACGTCAACCTTACTGTCTATAAAAATGACTTTATAGGAGTTATTGGTCCCAATGGAGGTGGAAAAACAACCTTAATTAAGGCTATATTAGGCTTACTCCCCATACGATCTGGTAGGATTGTTTATGAAGGCTCTAACACGCAGTCTAACATCGGTTATCTTCCTCAGTATAATGTTATTGATAAAAAATTTCCTATTACGGTTTTACAAGTTATACTATCCGGACTACAGACACCCAGTAAACTTTTGAAAAGATTCTCCGCTAAAGAAAAAGCACTTGCTGAAGAGACTTTAATTAAAATGGGGCTTCTTGATGTAGCACATAAGCCAATTGGTGAGTTAAGTGGAGGACAGATTCAACGTGCTTTACTTGGAAGAGCAATAATAGCAAAGCCTCAACTCTTAATATTAGACGAACCCAGTACCTATATTGATCGTAAGTTTGAGGCCAAATTATACGAGATACTTACTGAGATCAATAAAAATTGTGCTATTCTCCTTATAAGTCATGACTTAGGCTCAGTACTCCAACAAGTTAAAACTATAGCTTGTGTTAATGAGACACTCCATTACCACCCCTCTACTGAGGTAGATACAGCGTGGATTGAAAAAAACTTTCACTGCCCCATTGACATTATCGGACATGGACAGTTTCCACATCGTGTGCTTAAAAAACACAAACATTAATCTTTTGAGACTAAAGTAATGTGAATGATTGACTCACATCTTTATTTGTTTCATACATTTAGCTATCTTTGCATCATATTTTTAAGATTCTGAAAACTTAAACACATGAAACAATATAGATTAGCCAAGAATGTTACAGCATGGATTGTTTTTCTATTAGCATCTACCGTATACTGCTTGACTATTGAGCCAACTGCTAGCTTCTGGGATTGCCCTGAGTTTATAACATCTGCTTATAAGCTAGAAGTCGGTCACCCACCTGGTGCTCCTTTCTTCATGTTAACGGCTAATTTTTTTACACAGTTTGTAAGCGATCCCTCACAGGTTGCTATGATGGTAAACCTCATGAGTGCGCTTATGAGTGGTGCCTGCATTCTCTTTTTATATCTAAGTATCACTCACTTGGTAAAAAGATTGTTCTATACGGAGAATAAAGAACTTACAACTTCCCAAATTATCACAATCATTGGTAGTGGTGTAGCTGGAGCCCTAGCATATACCTTCAGTGACACTTTTTGGTTTAGTGCTGTTGAAGCGGAGGTTTATGCATACTCTTCACTTTTCACTGCAGTAGTCTTTTGGCTCATTCTTAAGTGGGAAGAGGTAGCAGATCAACCACATGCCGATCGTTGGCTTATCTTAATAGCCTATCTTACAGGCCTAAGTATTGGAGTTCACCTCCTTAACCTACTCTGTTTGCCTGCTATTGTACTTGTCTATTATTATAAAAAGAATCCAGAAGCTAATATCAAAGGATCCTTACTTGCTCTTTTCGGATCTGCAGTACTGGTTGCCATTGTTCTCTATGGGATAATTCCTGGGGTAATCAAAGTTGGAGGCTCTTTTGAAATTCTCTTTGTAAATCATCTAGGATTGCCTTTTAACACAGGTGTTATTTTCTATATACTAGTTTTAGCCTTAGCAATCGTATGGGGTGTCTATGAAACCTATCAAGAAAAAAGTGAACTCCGAATGGGGCTCTCCTTCTTGTTTACAGTTATTCTGCTCGGGATTCCTTTTTACGGACATGGAACAACCAGTTTACTCATTGGTGCAGCTGTGATAGCACTTCTTTCACTCTATCTCTTTAGTGATAAAATCAAACAAAGCTATAGAGTGAGCAGCAGAACATTAAATACGACCTTATTGTGTATCATGTTTATCATGATTGGCTACTCTTCATACACACTCATTGTTTTACGCTCTATTGCTAATCCTCCTATGGATCAAAACTCTCCCGAAGATATATTCACCCTTGGTGAATACCTAGGAAGAGAACAATATGGAACAAGACCTCTCTTTTATGGCCAGGCCTTCTCTTCTCGAGTAGCACTTGAAGCTAAAGATGGATATTGTGAACCTAAAAAGAACTTACAAACCACTAAATTCATTAGAAAAGAGAAAGAGAATCCAACAGAGAAAGATAGCTATATCGAAATTCCAGGAAGAGTCGAGTATCAATATGCTCAGAATATGATTTTCCCTAGAATGTATAGCTCTGCACATGCCGATTACTATAAACAATGGGTTAATATTAAAGGAAAAGAGGTTCCCTACGATGAATGTGGAAGAACTGTAATGGTTAACGTACCTACACAATGGGAAAACATAAAGTTCTTTTTCACCTACCAGTTAAACTTCATGTATTGGAGGTATTTTATGTGGAACTTTGTTGGTAGGCAAAATGACATTCAAGGAAGTGGAGAAATAGAACATGGGAACTGGATAACAGGCTTTAATTTTATAGATAAGTACCTTGTTGGCAATCAAGAACTACTTCCTAAAGAGTTGAAAGAGAATAAAGGAAGAAACGTATATTACGGACTCCCTCTCCTTCTTGGTTTAATTGGACTTTTCTGGCAAATAGGTAAAAACAAACGAGGGATTCAGCAATTCTGGGTTGTCTTCTTCCTTTTCTTTATGACTGGAATAGCCATAGTTCTTTATCTAAACCAAACACCAATGCAGCCTCGAGAGCGAGATTATGCCTATGCAGGCTCCTTCTATGCCTTCGCTATATGGATAGGTATGGGAGTAGCTGGAATAGCAGACTTCCTAAATAACTATATACGCAACAACAAAACGTTAACAGCTGTTATTGCTAGTATAGTCGGGATCTGTGTTCCCCTTCAAATGGCAAGCCAAACTTGGGATGATCACGACCGCTCCAATCGTTATGTGGCAAGAGATTTCGGTCAGAATTATCTCATGACTCTACCAGAAACAAACCACCCCATCATATTTACCAATGGAGATAATGATACATTCCCTCTTTGGTACAATCAGGACACAGAAGGAGTTAGAACCGATGCTCGGACCTGTAACCTAAGCTACTTACAAACCGATTGGTATATCGATCAAATGAAAAGACCTGCCTATGAGTCGCCCTCTCTCCCTATTCACTGGGAGCGTGCGGACTACATAGAAGGAACCAACGAGGTTATACCTATTCGTCCTGAAGTGGGCAAACAGCTCAGTAAAATTTATGATAATGCGAAGAAAGAGCTAAAAGAAGGAAAAACAGATCTCTATGAAAAACTGGTTGATGAGTTTGGTGAAGAGCCTTTTGAACTTAAAAACATCATGGAGAGATGGGTCCTAACTAAAAATGAAGAGTTAAAAGTTATTCCTACCGACAGCATCATACTAACAATAGATAAAGAAGCCGTACGTAGATCTGATATTCGAATTCCTGCAGCCTTAGGAGATTCTATACCCGATCATATGGTAATCTCATTAAAGGGTAAAAATTACCTGCAAAAAAGTGAACTTATGATGCTCGAACTTATCGCAAACACCAATTGGGAGCGCCCTCTCTATATGGCTATAACGGTTGGCCCCGATTATCAACTAAATATGAGAGACCACTTTGTTCAGGAAGGACTAGCCTATCGATTTACTCCATTTAATGTGGCTAAGCTAAATGCTACTATCGATACAGAAAGGTTGTATGACAACCTCATGAACAAGTATAAGTTTGGGGGTATCAATAATCCTGGAGTATATTTAGATGAAAATACCCTAAGAATGTGCGATACTCATAGGCGCTTATTTAGTCAACTCGTTTCAGCACTCCTACAAGAGGGAAAACGCGAAAAGGCGTTAAAGGCTCTAGCTTATTGCGAAGAGAATATCCCTCATGAAAATGTTCCTTATGACTTTCAAAATGGAGCTCTCCACATGGGAGAAGCCTATCTTGTTTTAGGAGAAACTGAAAAAGCAGAAAGTATTATAAGCTACTTGGCAGATAAGTCCGTAGAATATGTTACCTGGTACTTAAGTTTAGAGGATTATCACCTCTATCCTTCTTTAAGTGAAGTTGAGTATCACCTGGCTTATCTTGATGCTGAAGTTAAGATTCTTAAAAGGTACAATTCCTCTTTAACGGAACTTTATGAGAATAAGTTGGAGCAGCTTTATAATGAGCTTGTACTCAGGGTTGGGAATAAAAGATAAACCGGATGTTAATAGAACAACCGCCAAAAATTTTTAGGGCATTATACCCTAGTGCTATTTTCAGAATGGACCCAACAGACCGCTCTGTCTATCTAACTTTCGATGATGGACCTATACCTGTTGTTACACCTTGGGTTCTTGAACTACTCGATAAAGAGGGAGTAAAAGCCACCTTCTTTATGGTAGGCGATAACGTTAGAAAATATCCGGATATTTATAAAGATGTAGTAAGCAGAGGACACTGTATTGGAAATCACACCTACAATCACATCCGCGGATTTGAATACTTGGCTAAAAACTATTTAGCAAATACCGAAAAAGCAAATCAGGTCCTACAAACCAAGTTGTTCCGACCACCACATGGGCATATGGGATGGCTACAATACATGGTTTTAAAACATTACTATAAAATAATAATGTGGGACTTGGTGACAAGAGACTATAGCAAAAAACTCAGGGGGCCACAGGTTCTAGCTAATGTAATGAAGTATGCTAGAAACGGTTCCATCATAACCTTTCATGACTCTCTAAAGTCTTGGAAAAACGGGAATCTTCAATACGCTCTTCCTAAGGCTATCAAGTTTCTAAAAGAGGAGGGATATGCATTTAAAATATTCGAAGAAGGAATTAAGTCAGAAGATTAAAGAGCTAGCCAAGGAGATTGGGTTTGAAGCTTGTGGATTTGCCCCTGTTGAAGAGGTCGCAAACCAGAATTTTTTCTTAAGTTGGATAAAGGAAGGATATCAGGCCAATATGAAGTACCTAGAAAACCACTTCAATAAACGGATGAATCCGGCTCTTCTCGTTCCTGGTTCAAAAACCATTATCGCTCTAGCACTAAACTACTACCCCTCAAAGCTACAACCTAAAGAAGGATATCAATTTTCTTGGTACGCTTATGGAGACGACTATCACCTTGTGATGAAGGAAAAGCTTCAGCAGCTCTTTGATAAAATCAACACCCAACTACACCCTATTACCGGGCGAGTTTTTGTTGATACAGCCCCTGTCCTAGAACGTTACTGGGCCTGGAGAGCTGGCCTAGGATGGATTGGCAAGAACACGCAACTCATTATTCCGAAAAAGGGATCCTGCTTTTTCCTTGGAGAGTTAATAATTGACCTAGAGCTATTATATGACACTCCAATAAAAAATAGATGTGGAAATTGTACCCGATGCATAGATTCCTGCCCCACACAAGCATTAATAGAGCCTTTTGTATTAGACTCACGCTCGTGTTTATCCTATCTCACCATTGAAAATAGAGAAGATATCCCCTCTCGTTACCATAAAGCGATGAAAGAACATGTTTATGGCTGTGACGAGTGTTTGAAAGCTTGTCCTTGGAATCGATTTTCTAAACCAACACATGTTTTAGAGTTCCAACCGAGAAAAGAGCTACTCACCTACAACAAGAAACAATGGCAAGATTTAACACAAGAAGAATATCAATCCATCTTTAAAAATAGCGCTGTTAAACGAACCAAATATAACGGGCTAAAAAGGAACATTGCCCTTGTTGCTAAAGAAGAATCTAAGGATGATCCTCTCTAAAACTCTTGTTCTCTTCTTCAACTTGTTGCTTCACTGCAGGAAACTCCTCAAAGGGCAGACTAAAATCATACCATGCAGTGTAGCAATCAACAACATACCACTTCCCATTTATACGGTTAAACTCTATCTTTAAATCGAGCTCAGACTCCTCCAAACCTGCCTCAAAAACCTTTTTATTTTTAGTATCTACCCTGAAGTGACTCAAATATACTCCACCCTCATCCAATGGTGTACGCCCAACTTTAAAGATCTCTTCTCCAACAAGAGGCCAAAGTTCCTTCGTGAAAGGGATTTGCTCATCTCTATCTTCCACCTCATTGTAAAGCACAATAGATGATTTTAAAGGAAATTGAATACGCTCCATTTGAAACGATGCACTAGAGGTAAATTGTTTTAGGAAAGCTCCAAAGTCCTCCTCCTGTGCATGAAGAGTAAAAGGAAAGGAGAGAATCGCTATTAGCAAGATTGTTCTATACTTCATTGTTTTAGTTAACATACATATAAATTGAAAGGATTATAAATATTTTGACTAAAAAGCTATTTTTTAGCCGATAAGCAAGCACCCTTAAGATGAATAAACCCTATTCTACAATAAAGACACTTCTTTGCACTGCAATACCTTTTATCCAACTGTAGTATCGCCTGAGAGTCTGCTGCACTCTCTAGTATTACACCAGAGGATCTCCATGCCCGCGTAATGTAATTATCTTCAGCCTTAACCTTTTCTAACAGACCTACAGCCTGCTCACAAAACTCTGAGTGAGGTCTGTTCTTTCCATAAAGATAAACAAAGGGCACTATAGTATTTATAAAAACTAACGAAATTATTTTTTTACCTATCCCCACCTTTTTTCTTTTCGTTTCTGCAGCAAATCGAAAGTGATTTTCCCAATAAGATGAGGTTCCAACCTTAAGGAGGAGAGCTAAGCTCCTTTCATCCTTTACAGTTAAGAAGGAGGAGACTAAAAGAGGTAAATGAGAATAGATATAGGCTAGTTGAGCTATCTTTAAATAAGGAAAAGCCTGAGGTCTTATCTTAAACATTTTCCAGTCTAACCCCTTACAACACGTTAGCCCAAATTTATAAGAGAGGAAGTTATACTCTTTCTCTAACGCTCTAGCATAAGCATCTAAAACAAGATCTTTCTGTTCAAAGACTCCAGCCATACCAAAAAAAATAGCCTCTAACTGAAATAAATTATCTCTGTGCTTATCTAAGGCATGAAAAGGGAGAGATAAGGCCCATTGCTCAAAGCAAAAGCTATTTACTCCCAAGCCAAAGGAGCGAGACAGAGAGATAAATAATACATCACTCCATCTAAAGTTCACAGCAACTAGCCATTCGTATAAAATAACAGCTCGTTCTTCCAAACGTTCAATTAGTAATGCATCTAACCAAGCAAGTAGATCTATCTTCTTTAGAGAAGGAAGGGAAGCGTAACATTTAGGCAACCTACTTTTACTCAAAAGTTCATCAGCCTTCCTTTCGAGTAAGTTGGCTAGAGGTAAAACAAATTGTGGAATTGTATTTCCTAAAGCATTAGAAACCTCTACATCAGCCACTAATACAACATGAAGGATGACCGAGTTATATCGACTATCTGTGTGGTGTCCATGTTTTCTCCATTCAGAGGAACGATTATGAATCTCAATATTGCCAGCCCACGTACAACCATCAATTTTTACTTTTGAGTTAAAAAAGTCTGGCCCCGCATTATAATTAGGCTGACCAACATCAATGATCTCTATAGGAGTACCATTGGTCGTTTTTTGATTTTGCTGTGGAAAAAATTTATTTTTCCACAAATAGTGCAATAACAGCTCCATATAACAAGTTGATAATCGCTTAACAAATTTAATAAAAATCTTATCTTTGCATTATAAACATCCCATAAAAGTAAGTATATTAACATTATGAATATAGCATTAATTGGATACGGCAAAATGGGCAAAGAGATCGAAAAGGTAGCTCTTAGCCGAGGCCACAAAATAGTTTCCGTTATTGATGTCAATAACGCTCAAGATTTCTCAAGCAAAGAGTTTAAAAGTGCAGATGTTGCTATTGAGTTTACTCGACCAGACTCTGCCTATTCAAACTACATAAAAGCCTTTGAAGCAGGAGTTAAGGTTGTCTCAGGAACCACTGGCTGGTTGGATAAACACCAAGAGGAGATTAAAGCGAGATGTAAAAATGGGAATACCCTTTTTTGGTCATCTAATTTTAGCCTTGGAGTTGCTATTTTCTCGGCAGTAAACTCTCACTTGGCAAAAATAATGAATCAGTTTAACGACTACGATGTCTCAATGACGGAGACTCACCACATGCATAAGCTAGACGCTCCTAGTGGAACTGCCATTACTTTAGCCGAAGGTATCCTTAAGGAGCTAGAGCGAAAAAGTCAATGGACCAAAGAAAAAGAGGAGTCTCCTACAGATTTAGCAATACACTCTATTCGTGAAGGTGAAGTTCCAGGCATTCATTCTGTTCAATACAGTTCTGAAGCAGACACTATAACCATCACCCATGAAGCAAAAAGCAGAAAAGGATTTGCGATTGGCGCTGTGTTGGCTGCAGAGTTTACTGCGAAACATCAAGGCTTCTTGGGTATGAACGATTTATTTCCTTTCTTAAAATAGACCTTCATGAAAAACATTCAACGCAAACAATGGATAAAGTTTGGCATCGTTTTAGCGCTCTACCTTCTTTTTCTCATCTGGGTTAAAAGTTGGTTGGGCCTGCTTATTCTCCCATTGCTATTCGATGCCTACATAACCAAGTACATTCCTTGGACTTTTTGGAAAAAGAGTACCAATCCCTTGGTAAAAGGTATTATGGGCTGGGTTGATGCAATTGTATTTGCTCTCATTGCAGTCTACTTTGTCAATACCTTTGTCTTTCAAAACTATCAAATACCCTCATCATCGTTAGAAAAGACACTACTCGTAGGAGACTATCTTTATGTAAGTAAAGTAAGTTATGGACCTAGAGTGCCTAACACTCCTCTCTCTATGCCATTAACACAACATACCATGCCCATAACCGGCAGTAAATCCTACATTGAATGGCCACAGTGGCCTTACAAAAGAGTTTCAGGATGGGGAAAAATAAAAAGAAATGATATTGTTGTCTTTAATTTTCCTGCTGGAGATACTGTAGCTACACATTTTCAACATACAGATTTTTATAGCTTAGCTTACGAAGAGGGTAAAAAAAACTATAAACCAACTACCGAATGGGATAGTCTAAGTTTGTATGAGCAAACTAAGGTGTATGAACAGATATATAACTTAGGTAGTGAACGCATCAAACAGGCCTCATCCATTTACGGAAAAACCATCTATAGACCCGTAGATAGAAGAGAAAACTATGTAAAACGTTGCTTAGCTCTTCCAGGTGACACTTTTGAACTAAAAGAGGGGGTTGTTTATATTAATGGAGTTCCTCAAGAAGCTATCGAAGGAGTACAGTTTAACTACTTTGTACAAACTAATGGAGCAATCATTCCCGAAAGTATTTTTGAAGATTTAGGAATTAGTAAAGATGACCAAATTTTGCTTTCACCTCACTCTGGCTGGGAGCAAGAACTTGCTAAAATTGGCTTAACTACGCTTGATCAACACAATAGATTAGCTCCAATCTACCATCTACCTCTTACAAAAAAGATGCACCAATCCCTAGCAGCCAATAAAAAGCTAGTTAGCAAGATTGTGATGGAGCCAGAACTCTATGGTAGTGTTCTTTATCCTCTCAATAAAAAACACCAGTGGGATCGCAACAACTACGGTCCTCTATGGATTCCTAAAAAGGGAGAAACTATACCTCTTACTTACGACAACCTACCTTTATATGAGAGATGCATTGTTGCTTATGAGGGAAATTCCCTTGAGAAAAGAGAAGATGGGATCTATATTAATGGAGAAAAGAGAGAAAGCTACACCTTTACTATGGATTACTTTTGGATGATGGGCGATAACAGACACAACTCGGCTGATTCAAGGTATTGGGGTTTTGTTCCGGAAGATCACATTGTAGGTAAACCGATAGTCGTTTGGTTATCCCTAGATAAAGACAAAGGCTGGTTCGACGGAAAAATCAGATGGAATAGGTTCTTTAAATTTGTTCATTAAATGATGAGAAAAGGGTTAAAATGGCTCTATTCTTTAGCTGTAGCAGGAATACTCGTATTCTTGCTACGCACTTTTTTATTCTCCTCATGTACAATACCTTCTTCTGGAATGGAGAATTCCCTCCTTCCTGGTGATCGAGTAATCATAAATAAATGGAGCTATGGTTTTCGTACAAATTCATTAGGATTTAGTGCCCGATGGAGAGAGAAAGAGGTGACTAAAAATGACATTGTTCTTTTTAATAATCCGAAAAACTCAAGCCTTCCTCTTCCTAAGAAAGAGCACTTCATTAGTCGGTGTATAGGTGTTCCTGGAGATACTCTCTGGGTCGACTCTCTATTTACAGCTCAAGAGCTAACCCAAGGTTTACATCCTGATTATAAACAGTTGTATACCTTCCGTTTAGAGCAAAAGCCACTTCTCGACTCGATTCTTTCTCTCTTGCAAATAGAGACGAGTAGTATAAAACACAACTCTCCGCATCAAGTAGTTCTTAGTAGATATGAATATTATCTAACCCAGCAAAAATCAGATCACACACTTGCATTAACTCCTATACAAAAAACAAGGCAATTGTATCCTCTTGTTATTCCTCGAGCTGGAGATTCCATCACAATTACCCCTTTCAACCAAACATTATTAAGAAATACACTACTTATTCACGAGAATCAGGAGGTCGCCATTATCAATAATCAATTCTATTTGAATAAAAAGCCTGTTACAAAAGTTAGTTTTCAGAAAGAGTACTTTTGGGTGGGCTCCAACACAATGGAAAATATTATGGACTCTAGATTCTTTGGTTTTGTTCCCAAGGACCACATTATCGGAAAAGCCTCTTTCATTTGGTTTTCAAAAAGAACCACACCTCCAGGCACTATTCGATGGAACCGAATTCTTAAACTTGTAAACTAAATTTATGCCTACCCAAGAAGAGATAAAAACAGCCATACTTAGTTCTGCCTATCTTCCTCCTATTCAGTACTTCACCAAATTAATCAAATATAAGGAGGTTCTTATTGAGCAGTTTGATAACTACAACAAACAAACCTATAGAAACAGATGCCAAATTTTATCCCCAAATGGCCCTTTAAGCCTCTCAATCCCTGTAGAAAAAGAGAGCAAAAAGGTAAAAATGAAAGAGGTTAAAATATCAGAGCATGATAATTGGCGACATCAACACTGGAATGCCATTGAATCGGCATATAACAACACCCCTTATTTTCTTTATTACCAAGATTATTTCGCTCCTTTTTATGAAAAAAAATATACCTACCTCTTAGACTATAATCTTGATCTCTTAACACTCATCTGTGATTTAATAGACATTGATCCCAACTGGCAGCTTACCACAGAGTATCTTGAAACTCCTAGCAAGGATAAAGATGACTTTAGAGAGCTTATTCACCCGAAAATAGAGGAGAGTATAGACCCCAACTTTATTAGCCTACCCTATTACCAGGTGTTTAGGCATAAGTATAAATTCTGTAGTAATCTTAGTATCATTGACCTACTTTTTAATATGGGACCAGAAAGCCTTGTTTTACTAACAACAAGCTACAAGTAAGAGAGTGATACCTGTTTGTCTTCATGAAGAAACTCATTCGCTAATGATAAAAGATCTGTACTCTCTATCTTCTCTATTTTATCCAAAACATCCTCCAAAGCGTTGTATCGGTTGTAGTGTAGATAACTACGACCTAAACCAATAGCTGCACTTTCATTCTGATCGGACAACATAGCGAGCTGTCCAATAAATTGTTTTTTTGCCTTGTTCAATTGAAAGCTGGATAATTTTCGAGTACGGAGTCGTTTTAGTTCAAAATGAATTAAATCTAAACAGTGCGCATAATCTTCTGGATTTGTTCCAAAATAGATAGAGAATAAGCCACTATCGGAGTAAAGTGTTAAATTGGATTCGATCGAGTAAACCAGCCCCTCCTGTTCACGCAACGAGACATTTAGCCTACTATTCATTCCTGGTCCTCCTAAAATGTTATTGAGCAAACTAAATGCTAAACGTCTACTATCATGTAATCCAAAAGTATGGTGTCCAAGAACAACATGTGCCTGTGAGGTATCTCTCTTTACTTTTTTACTAGCAACCACAAGTTCCGTAGGTTCCTGTCTGGCAGGTATATTTCTACTACTCTTGGGGAGGTAAAGCAGCTGTTCTGCTTGTCTTACAATTTTTTTAAAGTCTAGATTTCCTCGCACAAAAAAAACCATATTATCAGGCCTATAAAAGCGACGATAATAAGCAGTAGTTTTCTCTACGTCAAAGGTTTGAACCGACTGTGGAGTACCAAGTATCGGCTTACCTAAAGCGTGTCCTTCAAACATAAGCTCCTCATACTCATCAAAAATCAAGTCAGAGGGAACATCCTCGTAGCTTCTTATTTCATCTAAGACCACTTTCTTCTCTTTTTCCAGCTCTTTTTGAGGGAAACTAGAGTAAAAAACAATATCAGTAAGTAGTTCAAATGCTCTTGAGAAATATGCCGTTAAGAAAGCAGAATAGATCACAGTCTCCTCCTTCGTAGTATATGCATTTAACTCCCCTCCCACACTCTCCATTCGATTTAAAATATGCCAAGCCTTTCGATGTGCTGTCCCTTTAAACAACATATGCTCAATAAAGTGTGCCATTCCCTGCTCATCTTCATTTTCATCACGAGTTCCCGCGTTTACAATAAAACCACAGTAAGCAACATTGCTCACAGTAGGTTCATATATAATTCGCAATCCATTAGAAAGAGTATAGTGGTAATGTTTCATTCTTAATATGCTTGGTACAAAAATAGGACTTTTATCACACTTCACTCTAATCTTTAGGGCTAAGAATATAAAATTCTCCCAAACCTAAAGCAGCTTTTCAGCAAAGTAAGTTTACCATTTCACCTGAAACATTTAATGATTGCAGCCAAATAATAGTAAGTTTTTATAGAAAATTCCCCAACCAATAAGGTATGCTACCCTAAATAATACTCGTATATAAATAATTGTTTATATTCGCTATTAAAGTCTGTTTTAATATTAAAAAAGGACTTTACTCTAAAGGTTTATCGAATAATAAGTAAGTTGTGATTACCTTTGGAGAAATTATCACTTACTAATTTGTTGCAATAAAATGATTGATTCAATTCAAGAACTTCTAAAAAAGGAAGCTGAAGCAGTACTCAATATCCCTATTACTGATGCATACGAAGAGGCAGTTAAGCTTATTGTTGATCAAGTGCATTTAAAAAAGGGAAAGCTAGTAACTTCTGGAATGGGGAAAGCTGGACAAATAGCTATGAATATAGCTACGACATTCTGTTCAACAGGAGTACCCGCTGTATTTCTCCATCCAAGTGAAGCTCAACATGGAGATTTAGGGGTATTACAAGAAAATGACCTACTCTTACTCATCTCTAACTCGGGTAAAACAAGAGAGATTGTAGAATTAACACGATTAGCTCATCACTTGAACCCAAAGCTTAAGTTTATAGTTATCACAGGATCTGTAGATAGCCCACTAGCTAAAGAGGCCAATGTTACACTCTACACAGGCAACCCCAAAGAGGTTTGTCTTTTAGGTATGACACCTACTACCTCTACAACAGCTATGACGGTAATAGGAGACATTCTAGTTGTTCAAACCATGAAGCAAACCAAATTTTCCATAGAGGAGTACTCAAAGCGCCACCATGGAGGTTATTTAGGCGAGAAATCAAGAGAGTTATGCGAAAAGTAATAGGAATTGGAGAGACCATATTAGACTTAATACTCAAAGAAAACACCCCCCTAGCCTCTATGCCTGGGGGGTCTACTCTTAATGCTATTGTCTCTCTTGCAAGAACGGGTTGCCCAACCTGTTTCCTAACAGAAATAGGAGACGATCAAGTTGGTCAATTAATTCTCAACTTCTTAAAAAACACAGGTGTTTCCACCAATCATCTTGTTATAAATCCGAACTTTAAGACACCACTCTCCTTGGCTTTCTTAGACGCAAAAAATAATGCAACCTATAGCTTCTACAAAGGTGAGGCTCTAGAGGGTTTTAAATATGATTGTCCTGAGATAAACAAGGATGACATCGTTCTCTTTGGTTCCTATTTTGCAGTAGACCCAAATAAACGAAAGGGTGTAGAGGAGTTCCTTCAATATGCACGAAATAAAGGTGCTCTACTCTTCTATGATCCTAATTTTAGGGAGGCACATCAGGGTGAGGCGATAAAGCTAACCCCTACTTTACTAGATAATTTCGAACTAGCCGATGTTATCTGTGGGTCGGTAGATGATTTCAAGGTCCTTTACGGCTTAGATGACCCTAAGCAAGTTTTTCAAAGAAAGATAGAATTTTACTGTAAGAATTTTATCTGTACTTCGGGAGATCAGCCCGTTCATCTTCACAGCTCAAAGGTTGAAAAAACCTACCCTACCCCGGCCATCCAAACCGTTAGTACAATAGGAGCTGGAGATAATTTTAATGCGGGTATAATTTATGGTTTTCTACAGTTAGGAGTAACCAGAGAGAAATTGAATACTTTAAACGAAGAAGAATGGGATTCAATTATTAACTGGGGGCAATCCTTTTCTAAAGAGACCTGCCTCCATCTTGAGAACTTTGTACCCCAAGAATTCACTCCCGCTAAAAAAGCTTAAAAACTATATAGTTTACCTAAATACAGCCTACGGTAGGCTGAAATTAATCAAATATTATATATTTGTATAGACAATACTATTTGTTTGAATATGATTCGTCTCAATAGCCTATTTCTCTTTGTTTCACTCTATATTTTTTCGAGCTGTACTCAGGCTACGCCTAATATTGCAGTAATCTGTGAGGAAAACAAGGTGGGTAACTGTGTTATAAAATGGGAAACCTCACCCGTTATTCAAGGAACCGTTAAGATTTATGCTTCACCTATTCCTGAAATAAACACACAAAGCAGAGCTATTGCTGCAGCTACTATCGAAGATCAAAAAGCTACAATCATAACAACAAATCCGACACAGAGATTATACTACACCCTTGTCTTCAATGAAAAATATAAAAAACTTGTGGGCAGTAGAAATGTAAATATACCCTCTGTTCAAAACATTAGAGATTTGGGTGGCTATGTGTCACCCTCTCAACAAAAAAGCGTAAGGTGGGGAAAAGTTTTTCGGTCGGCAGAAATAGGTTCTCTACCTGCATGCTCTATGAAGGAGTTAAATAATTTAGGGATTCGAACAGTGATTGATCTACGTTCTTTTAAAGAGGCAAGATTAAATCCAACTTCGGATAAATACTTTAAGGTAGTTCATGCTCCCCTTTTAAATCGCAATTTGGATAGCATTCTACATAAAGTAAAAATTGGAGAAATAAGAAGTGATACCATAGACCGTATCATTGCCAATTGCTACCGAAAACTGGTGTTAAGAAATCAAGCGGAGATAAAAAAAGTATTTGATGTCTTACTTGATGAAGAGAACTATCCTGTAATGATTGAATGCATATCAGGGAAAGAACAAACAGGTATCTTATCTGCACTCCTATTAAGTGCACTTGAGGTTAGCCCACTTACCATTTTACAAGATTATACACAGGGAGACTACTTTTACAGCATATCAAAAGCTTCAAACTATGCTTATAGTCAGCCCGTGTCCGTTCAAGAGGCCATAACTGTAATGTACTCTGCTAAACAGGAGTACATTGAAGCTGCAGAGAGTGCAATAGAAAAAGAGTATGGCTCTGTAATGAACTACCTTACAGATGGTTTAGGTCTAACAAAAACTGATATTAAAACACTTCGTTCTATTCTTCTTGAATAGAATTTTATCTACTCTTTTATAGATAACTCATTATTTATCTGTAACTTTGCCGCCCAATTAATATTGACTGAATGAAAAATTTTAAAGAGCTAGGTGTCTCTCCTGAGATTCGAAAAGCTATTGAAGAGATGGGATACGAAAATCCCATGCCCGTACAAGAAAAAGTGATCCCATATTTATTAGGAGAAGATCAAGATTTAGTTGCCCTTGCTCAAACAGGAACAGGTAAGACAGCAGCATTTGGCTTACCTTTAATAGATAAAGTAGACTTAAGTAACAATAATCCTCAATCCTTAATTTTATGTCCAACTAGAGAACTCTGCCTACAAATAGCAGATGATCTCAATGATTATTCAAAATTCAAACAAGGCATTCATGTTTTAGCTGTTTATGGTGGTGCTTCAATAGAACCACAGATAAAGGCTTTAAGAAGAGGAGTCCACATCATTGTAGCTACTCCAGGCCGCTTAATAGACCTCATGCAACGTCGCGCTGTCTCACTCAAAACAATTAAAAATGTAGTGATGGATGAAGCCGATGAGATGCTAAACATGGGATTTACCGATAGTATCAACACGATTTTGGAACAAGTTCCAACAGGAAGACAAACACTTCTTTTCTCTGCGACAATGAGTCCAGAGGTTGCCAAAATAGCCAAAAACTATCTGCACAATGCAAAAGAGATTGTTATTGGTCGGAAAAATGAAAGTACAGCAAATGTAGAGCATATTGCCTATACTGTACAAGCTAAAGATAAATACGAAGCATTAAAACGAATAGTAGACTTCTATCCGCATATTTATGGAATTATCTTTTGCAGAACAAGAAGAGAGACCCAAGAAATTGCAGATAAGCTAATGCAGGAAGGCTATAGTGCAGATACCTTGCATGGAGAGCTTTCACAAGCTCAAAGAGATGCAGTAATGCAAAAATTTAGGCTTAAAACCATTCAACTTCTTGTAGCAACAGACGTAGCTGCACGTGGTTTGGACGTTGATGATTTAACCCATGTTATAAATTATGGCCTCCCCGACGATACCGAGAGTTACACACACCGTAGTGGTAGAACAGGTAGAGCTGGAAAAACGGGAATATCTATAGCTATAATAAACCTTCGGGAAAAAGGAAAGCTAAGAGAAATTGAAAAAATAATTGGAAAAAACTTCTCAAGAGAAGAACTTCCAACAGGTGATGCTATTTGCGCTAAACAGCTTATGAAAGTGATTGATGAGATACAAAATGTAGCTGTCGATGAGAAAGAAATTGAGCGCTTTTTACCAGAAGCTTATGCTAAACTGGCTATTCTATCTAAAGAGGAGCTAATTAAAAGAATTGTCTCTATGCAGTTCAATCACTTCTTAGCCTATTATAAGAATAAGAGTGACTTATTTACTCCAACAGAGGGAAAGCAAGCTCGTGAGAGAGCCTCTAACGGAAGAAGAGCAGAGGAGGGATACTCAAGGTTATTTATAAGTCTAGGAAAAACAGACAATCTAATTCCTGGCCGTCTGATTGACCTTATTAACCAATACACCGATAAAAGATTAGACATTGGTCGGATAGACGTATTAAGAAACTTCTCCTTCTTTGAGGTAAAAGAAGAAGAGACCTCTTACCTATTAAAAGCACTAGGTAGAGCCAAGTGGAATGGTCGAAAAGTCGTTGTTGAAGTTGCCGGAGACAATGATTCGGGTCACAAAAAACGTAGAAAAGCTAGTCGGGCTGCTAGAGGATATACCAGAGCAAGAGGCCCTTTGAAAAGAAGGTAAAAGAGTTAAACGTCAATCAGATAGTCTGGTTGACGTTCTTTGTATAAAAGAGAGATTGAAAGATTTTTTATCATCTGCACAAAGAGGTATCTTTGCAGAAAATTAAGTAAATGAATAAGATTAGTGGTTTTCTTTATGGGATTCTATCCTCCTCTAGCTTTGGCTTAATTCCTCTATTCACCCTACCTTTAATGCAGTGGGGAATGAACTTTGAGTCCATATTGGTTTATAGATATCTCTTTGCCTGTTTAGCCATTGGTGGACTCTTAGTCTTAAACAAGCAGTCGCTAAAGATAAGACGGCAGGATCTGCTTCCTCTACTCTTTTTAGCCCTTCTATATAACATCTCCTCCGTTTTTCTTTTTTGGGGCTATAAGCTAATGCCTAGTGGTGTAGCAACTACTATACACTTTATGTATCCTGTCTTTACCACCCTACTCATGATGCTTCTCTTTAAAGAAAAGAGATCCAACTGGAGAGTTTTTGCTATCATTTTAGCTATACTTGGGGTTTTTGCACTATCTTATAGCAGTAGTGAGAATAACACAATCTCCCCTATCGGACTTTTAATCGTACTAATTTCAGCCTTTGGATATGGTTCCTACTTAGTCGCTTTAAGTCAGCTAAAGATTAAGCTAAACGGACTGCATCTCACATTTTATGTCTTTTTATTTGCAGGAATAATTCTTACTATTGGCACTTTTTTCTACCAGGGAGTTCAGCCTATAGAGACACTGAAAGAGGCTAAAAGCCTAATTTTATTAGCATTAATTCCAACTACGGTTTCTAACCTAGCTCTTCTACGTTCAGTTAAAAGCATTGGATCAACTCTAACCTCAGTACTAGGGGCCATGGAGCCAGTAACAGCGGTCTGTGTAGGTATTGCTGTTTTTGGAGAGCTTTTCACCGTAAATATTGGCATAGGAATACTATTGATTATTTCTGCAGTAACACTTATTATTGTAAAACGATAGGAACTATTTATTAATAATCAGCTCATCTAAGATTGAGTTGGCTCCCTCTGTTTCAGAAAGAAGAAACAACAGGTAGCGTATATCTACGCCAATACAGCGTTGAAGCTGTGCTTCGTATTGTACATCACTACTTATGGCTTCCCAGTTGCCATCAAAAGCTAAACCAAGCAGTTCTCCTTTCCCATTAAAAACAGCACTACCAGAGTTCCCTCCTGTTATATCATTATTGCTAATGAAACAGATATTAAACTCTCCATCCGATGAAACGTACTTACTTTTATTCGCCTTTTTAAGCAATTCATAAACCGCTTTTTCCAACTGGAAATCAGGGTCATTAGAGAAATGTTTTGTCTTTTCAAAAATTCCCTCTACAGTGGTACGGTAATGATAAGTGACAGCATCTTTGGGTCGATAGCCCTCTATACTCCCCATACTTAATCGCATTGTAAAGTTCGCATCAGGGTAGAAGTTTCTTCTGTAGTTCTTTCTGCGTATTGCAGCATTTAGCTCTCTTTCTCCTTTTGTTATTGTGTGATTATCTGCCTGAATCGACTGACTCATCTCATAATATTTCACTATTAAATCCAAGGCAATTGCTACAGCAGGGTCATCAAAAATCTGAAAGGTTGTATCTCTTTTTATAACACTAGATAAAGCTTGAGGGGTCACAACCCGAGAAGTTCCATAAACATAGTCGGCAAAAAGCCCATAATCCCCTTGAAATTGTTTTTCGCACTCTTGGTAAAAAAGAGGTAAAAAACGTTCATCCACCCACTCTCTGTACCCCTTAAGCATTGCTACAAAGACCTCTCTATCCAAAAAAAGATCTAAGTTGCTATACTGTTCGATTAACTGTTCATAGTTATTTACAACCTCACTATCTGCTGCATCATAGTCAAAATTCATAGTTTGCAAAGCCAACTGTAATAGTTCAGGACCATTCATAAATGCCTCTACAAAATAGGCCATAGCACGCATCGTCTCTCTCCTGTTTCGATAAGCCAATCCAAGATCCGTTAATAAGTGAATGTTTCTTGCACGCTCATTCGGGCTACTCCTTATCCACTCTTCTAACTCGGCCTCTAGGTTTCTCTTCTGCTCAATAATCTTTAAATCCTCAATAGCCTTATTAGCTCCTATGCTATTCTTCCAGTAATTAGAACTCTCTGCATACTTGGAGGCATACTTTATTTTCACACCTTTATCTTGCTCCATTCCTCTTTTCCAAATAGCCTGTTTTACACCTCTTACATCAATTAGTGCCTGATTCAAGCTGTGCATCCTCTCCTCTATGCCATACGATGAAAGATACCTATCCGTACTTCCTGGATAACCTATGGTCATGGTATAGTCACCAGCTTGATACCCCTTCGTAGAAATTGGAGCAACATATTTGGGTCGAAATGGAACATTCGCTGGGCTATATTTGGCTGGGTTATTTTCCTTGTCGACATATATTCTAAAAATACAAAAATCGCCTGTATGGCGTGGCCAAACCCAGTTATCACTATCCCAACCAAACTTACCGATGGATGAGGGTGGAGCGAAGACCAAACGCACATCCTCGTAATCCTTATAGATTGACAACCAGTATTCATTTCCAGCATAATAGGAGTCTACTACCCCTATTAAGGTACTGTCTCTTTCATGTAGCTCCTTCTCTATAGCCAAAGAGACACTGTCTACAGCAAGCTGACGTTCAGCCTCATCCCAATACGGATCAGTCGCCTTAAGAACTCTTTGTGTTACATCTTCAACTCGAACAAGCATACGAATATATAGATTAGGATTACTCAATTCCTCCTCTTTCGTCTTAGCTACAAAACCATCTTTAAGAAGATCTGAGCTGGGTGAGCTATGATATTGAATAGCTTGTAGAGCACAATGATGATTGGTAAAAACCAAGCCCTCCTGAGAGACAATTACACCAGAACAGAAGCCTCCAAAATTGACAATTGCATCTTTCAAGGAGGCACGCCTTGGGTGATAAATCTCTTTAAAGCTCATCGTAAACCCTAAATCACGCATTGTTCGCTTGTTTTCTCGATTTAACCGATTAATCATCCACATTCCCTCATCAGAAAATGAAGGAAGAGAGAAAATGATAGCCAGCAAGAGAGTTAGTATTCTATGCATTATCCTATTACTCTATAATTAAGTGAACACGCTCTGAATTTAGTCGAGCTTGTAGCCAAGCTTTAATTTTTTTCTGATCAGACACTGAAGGTCTATCTTTAAATTTTAAGACAGCTAATGTGATCGTATCCTCTCCAAGAGACTCAACAGTTGTTTGAACTGCATGCGCTAAAGAGAGTGAGTGAATGGAGGGATATAAAACCTTCAATTCAGGAGCAAGCTCCTTGCTCATTTTATTATAAGATTTGTAACGATCTAACTTTTGTTGCAATGTATCTATCTCGTTCTTCTGCTCCTCTAGCCTCATCTCACTGTTCCGATAAAAATCTTCCATAACCATGGCTTTAATTGAGGTCACATCAACCGCATCATTGTTCATACCTTGGAGTATTGTTAGCTCTGTATCTTTTAATTTATAGTCTGCCATCTTTCCTCGAGCCAACTTAATAGAGGCTTCTGGAACCTCTTCACCTATTAAAACAATTCTAACCTCTTTCTCATTCCCTTTGGAGACAATCTTTTTACTAAGAACTTGTGTGTTATCAAAGTTCAACTGTTCATTAATGAAACGATTTACTGCACTCTCATAAAACGTACTTTTAATAATACCTACGGTTAAGTATAGAGCCGGACACATCGTGAGAACCACTATTAGGATAATGTACTTTCGTACTAACCTTTCTCTTGCTTTATCAACAAACTCTTTTCGCCTAAAATGCATCAATCGAACCCCCATGAAGGTTGCTACGCTTATAAAGACCGAATTGATAAAATAGAGATAGAATGCACCTAAAAAGTAAATTAAGTTACCTGTAGCTAAACCATAACCTGCTGTACACAAAGGAGGCATTAAAGCTGTAGCTATTGCTACACCAGGAATAACGTTACCCTTCTCTTTCGTAGAGACTGCAACCACACCAGCTAAACCACCAAAAAGAGCTATAAAAACATCGTAAATGGTAGGTGATGTTCTAGCTAATAGTTCAGATTGAGCTTCGGCTATAGGAGAAAAGAAGAAGTAAACAGTAGAGGTCGTCACACTAAAAGCTGTTGTTATTAAAAAGCTTTTTAAGGATTTTTTCATCAACTCAAAGTCGTTCACACCAACAGATAGCCCCACTCCCATTATAGGCCCCATAAGTGGGGAAATAAGCATCGCACCAATGATAACCGCTGTTGAGTTTACATTTAATCCAAGCGATGCCATAAAAGTGGCAAAAATAAGAATCCATAGGTTGGCTCCCTTGAACTCTACCCCTTTTTTGATAGATTCAACGGTTTCAAACTCGTTGTCTTTATCCTTCCTAAGGTCTAAGTATTCATGCAGGAAAGACTTTATTGCAAAAACATTTCTTTTATCAGCTTTCATTATTTATCTCTTTACAAAACGATTGATAATAGGAATCTCTTCTAAAGGCAAGTCCTTTTTCACTAAATAGGCAACAAATAGAAGAAGTAAGAAAGTACGATAAATCAATCGTAATACTAAACTATCTATGGTAACAGCAAATCCCAAAAAGGCTATCACTGCTCCTAGCACAATATACTTGAAAATACTCTTTAGGGGATAATTTATAGGATATTTTTTCTGTCCAATAAAATAAGAGAGCAATGTTACCAGTGCATAACCAATGAAACCAGCCCAAGCGGAGGCCATATAACTAAAGTAAGGAACAAAAATAAGATTAAGAGAGATAATCACCACGCATCCAATAAGGGAGAAATAGGCTCCCCATTTTGTTTGATCGATTAACTTATACCAGAAAGAGAGATTGAAATAAATTCCCATAAAAATTTCGGCCCCCATTACAATGGGAACCACCTTCAAGCCTTTCCAGTAGTCGGGCTGAAGAATATACTTCAGTAAGTCGAGATAAAACATGACGGCTAAATAGGCAAGAATGGTAAATATGATGAAAAATTTCATGGCCGAAGCATACATTTTTCGGTTATCCTTTTCTCTACTTTTCCCAAAAACAAAGGGCTCATAGGCATATCTAAAAGCTTGAGTAAACATGGCCATTATCATTGCTATCTTACTAGCTGCTCCATATATTCCAAGTTCTACTCTCGCCACACCTGAATCTTCAAATAAAAAAGGAAAAATGATCTTATCTACAGTCTGATTTAACACCCCAGCTATACCGAGAACTAATATAGGGAGTGAATAATTAGCAATTTTCTTGAAAAGTGGCCAATCAAATCTATAACTAAATCCCTTGAGTTCTGGGATAAAAAAAAGCATTTGTGTTGATGTAGCTAAAAGATTGGCTACAAATACATACTTAGCCAAATTGGCGGAATCAAACCAACCAAAGAGTGTTGGATGATTTACTTTCAAAACCGGACAGGCCAGAAGAAAGAATAAATTTAAAAGTATATTAACAGCTACAAAATAAACTTTAATAGCAGCAAACTTCATTGGCCTACGCTTGTACCTTAAGTAGGCAAATGGAATGCACTGGAAAGCATCAAAGGCCACTACTGTGAGCATCATCGCCAAATAGCTAGGATGTTCCCCATACCCTAGAAAGTTTGAAATCGGAGTTAAAAAAAGAAGAGAGAAAAGAAGAAAAATCGTTGAAGTGCTACCTACTGCTATTAATATAGTAGAGTAAACTCTCATTGGATCTTCATTACCCTTATTCACATAACGAAAAAAACCTGTTTCCATGCCGTAGGTCAAAATAACCAAGAGCAAAGCTATGATAGCATATACATTTGTTACAATGCCATACTCACCAGACTCTGCCGACATGACCCCAACATATAGGGGAACCAATAGATAGTTTAAAAAGCGACCAATGATACTGCTCATTCCATAAATTGCCGTATCTTTTGCTAGATTTTTTAATCCACTCATAAATTATTCTTCTTTCCTTTAAAAAAGCTGAGGATAGTCATTTTCTCCTTTCATTCTTCCTAAGTGTTCATAAGCTAATAAGGTAACTTCTCTTCCACGGGGGGTTCGTTTTAAAAAGCCCTCTTTAATTAGAAACGGTTCATACACCTCTTCTATCGTTCCAGGATCTTCACCTAAAGCTGTTGCAATGGTGCTTAAGCCCACGGGACCTCCTCTAAACTTATCGATAAGTGTTATTAATATCTTATTATCCACTTCATCCAAACCGTACTGGTCAATATTTAATGCTTCTAACGCATATTTAGCAATTTCCAAATCAATAGCCCCATCTCCTTTAACTTGAGCAAAATCTCTTACTCTACGGAGCAATGCGTTTGCTATACGTGGTGTTCCTCTACTTCTAGAGGCTATTTCTGCTGCAGCATCTGTATCGCAGTGCACTTCGAGAATAGAAGAAGAACGCAATACAATATGAGTTAGAATTTCATCATCATAGTACTCCAGATGTGAGTTTATACCAAACCTAGCTCGGAGGGGAGCGGTAAGCAAACCACTTCTTGTTGTTGCCCCTACAAGGGTAAAAGGATTTAACTCTAATTGGATACTACGTGCAGAGGGACCTTTATCGATCATTATATCTATTCGGTAATCTTCCATAGCGGAGTAAAGATACTCCTCTACTATGGGAGAGAGACGATGAATTTCATCAATAAAGAGAACATCATTAGGTTCTAGGTTGGTAAGTACACCAGCTAGGTCTCCTGGTTTATCCAATACGGGTCCCGAAGTTATCTTACACCCCACCTGTAATTCATTTGCAATAATTGCCGATAAGGTAGTTTTCCCTAGTCCTGGAGGTCCATGTAATAGAACATGGTCCAAAGCCTCTCCACGAAGCTTTGCTGCCTGTACAAAAATTCTCAGATTCTCAATAACTTTCTCCTGACCACTAAAATCATCAAAAGTCAACGGCCGCAATTCATTTTCAAAATCACGCTCACGAGAGGTTAGTTGGGGATCTCGTATATCAAATTCTTCTTCCATACGCTTCAATATAATAAGAACAAAGGTATAAAGATAAAAGAGAAACGTTGCTATAACATTTAAGTTTCTTCATTGCTTAAAAAACTCTTTTTGGTAATCTATAAATAACAAAAACAGCGGTTTACTACTAACATTTTTCTATTTTTGCAAGAAAGTAAAGGCTATGGCATTAAACTACATCTGGATTGCTTTTTTCATTATCTCCTTTCTTGTGGCTCTTATTAAGCTTATAGGGTTTGGAGATACAGAAGTTTTCAACCTAATAATCTCGTCAACCTTTAGCTCCTCAAAAACTGCTTTCGAACTAGCTCTTGGCCTTACAGGTGTCCTTTCGTTGTGGCTAGGCATTCTAAAAATCGGTGAAAAAAGTGGACTTATAAACCGTCTGGCCAAAGGGTTAAATCCGATACTTACCAAGCTTTTTCCAGAAATTCCACAAAATCACCCTGCACTTGGAGCTATTTTTATGAATATAGCTGCAAATATGTTGGGTCTAGACAATGCTGCTACCCCGCTTGGACTCAATGCCATGAAAGAGTTACAAACTCTCAATAAAGAGAAAGATACAGCAAGTAACTCAATGATAATGTTTCTTGTACTCAATACATCTGGCTTAACTCTAATTCCTATAACAATTATGGTCTACAGAGCACAACTTGGAGCTATACAACCTACAGATATCTTTATTCCAATCCTCTTAAGCACCTTCCTATCAACACTTGCTGGGGTCCTAGCGGTTAGTTTCTACCAAAAAATAAATTTGTTTAGCTTTAAATCAATAAGCTTCATATTGTTAATTTCTGTTTTTATAGGATTTATAATTTGTATTTTCTCTATATTGCCAAGTTGTACTACTAACAAAGTAGCCAGTATTGCAGCAAACCTTATACTGTTTTCTGTAATTATTTGTTTCATTGTTAGTGGAATAAGAAAAAAAATCAATGTTTATGAAACTTTTATAGAGGGAGCTAGAGAGGGATTTAAAACTGCAGTAAGAATCATCCCCTACCTTGTAGCCTTTCTCGTAGCTATTGGCGTATTTAGAGCCTCTGGTGCTATGACTGTTTTAATTGACATTATTCAATCCGTGTTTGCAGCTGTGCATATAGATACAAGCTTTGTAGGAGCATTACCCACTGCTTTAATGAAATCGCTAAGCGGAAGTGCAGCTAATGGATTAATGATTGATGCAATGAATAGTTATGGGGTCGACTCCTTTACGGGAAAAATGAGCTGCGTTGTTCGAGGTGCATCGGATACAACATTCTATATACTAGCTGTATATTTTGGTAGTGTAGGAATCAGCAAAACAAGAAATGCTGTAACCTGCGGACTCATTGCCGATTTTACGGGTATCCTTGCTGCAATTCTTTTGAGTTACCTCTTTTTCTTTTAAAACCAAAAATGGAAATAAACTTTTATACCGAGGGAGTTGATCTTCCTATCAATAACCCTGAAGAGAAAAAAGATTGGATAAGACGAGTTATAGCTAGTCATGGTAAACGAACAGGAACAATCTCTTATGTCTTTTGCAACGACGAGAAAATTCTTGCTGTAAATAATGAGTTCCTCAAACATAACTATTACACAGATGTTATTACCTTTGACTATTGCAAAGGAAAACTTGTATCTGGTGATATTTACATCAGTACTGATACAGTAGAGAGCAATTCTAAGTTGTTCAAAACCGACTATAAAGAAGAGTTAGATAGAGCGATTATCCACGGTATTCTTCATCTATGTGGAATCAATGACAAAGGGCCAGGAGAGAGAGAAATCATGGAGGTTGAAGAAAACAAGGCTCTAGATTTAAGAGTAAAAATGCAGTAAAGAAGAGAAAAATGAGTTCAATGAATTTTTCATACGACATTATAGTAATTGGAGCTGGACACGCAGGCTGCGAGGCTGCTGTTGCAGCGGCAAAACTGGGTTCCAAAACCTGCCTTATAACCATGGACATGAACAAGGTTGCACAAATGAGCTGCAACCCAGCAATAGGCGGAATTGCAAAAGGGCAAATCGTTCGTGAAATAGATGCACTAGGCGGTGAAATGGGACTAATTACCGACAAGACAGCCATACAGTTTAGAATTCTCAATAGCTCTAAAGGACCTGCTATGTGGAGTCCGCGAGCACAGTGTGACCGAAACAAGTACATTTGGGAATGGAGAGAAACGCTAGACCAAACACCCAACCTACACATTTGGCAAGACACTGTGAAGGAGCTACTGGTAAAAGACGGACAGGTTATAGGCCTTAAGACTCTTTTAGAGGCTGAATTTAAAGCCAATTGTATCATCATTACTGCTGGGACATTTCTCAATGGTTTAATGCATATTGGAAAAGTTCAACTGGATGGTGGGCGTATGGCTGACCCCTCCTCTTATTTCTTAACCGAATCGATAGCTAGCTTTGGAATCAAGTACGATAGAATGAAAACAGGTACTCCTATGCGTATCGATGGCCGAAGCGTCAATTACGACCTCATGGAGACCCAAGGTGGCGATGATAGCTTTCATAAATTCTCTTTTATGAATACAGGCAAGAAGAAACTCAAACAACTGCCTTGTTGGACCTGTTACACCACTGCTGAAGCTCACGAAGTTTTGGAGCAAGGACTAAAAGACTCTCCTTTATACAACGGGCAAATTCAGAGTATAGGACCTAGGTATTGTCCTAGTATTGAGACTAAAATTGTAACCTTCCCCGACAAGGAGAAACATCAGCTATTCTTAGAACCTGAAGGAGAAAGCACAGAAGAGTTTTACCTTAATGGTTTCTCCTCTTCTCTTCCAATGGACATACAGATTAAAGCGATCAAAAAAATCCCTGCATTTAAAGATGTTGTTCTCTACAGGCCTGGATATGCTATTGAATATGACTTTTTTGATCCAACCCAACTATACCACACAATGGAGTCCAAAGTGGTTAAGAACCTCTATTTTGCTGGACAAGTAAATGGAACTACAGGCTATGAGGAGGCTTCAGGTCAAGGAATGATGGCAGGAATCAACGCACATATCAGATGCCATGGAGGTAAAGACTTCATTCTTGGAAGAGATGAAGCCTACATAGGTGTATTAATTGATGATTTAGTAACTAAGGGGGTCGATGAGCCCTATCGAATGTTTACTTCTCGTGCTGAATACAGAATTCTGCTACGAATGGATGATGCCGACATGAGACTTACACCCAAAGCTTGGGAGTTAGGACTGGCAAGCAAAGAGCGGTACTCACTCTTCATTCAAAAGAGAGAACAGATAGAAGATTTAATCGAGTTTGTTAAAAGCTACTCGGTAAAGCCCAAATATCTTAATGGAGCTTTAGAGTCATTAGGCACCACCCCACTTAAACATGGCTGTAAGCTTGTAGATTTAATAACAAGACCTCAGGTTACACTTGACAACATATCCCCCTTCATTCCCGACCTTAAAGAACGTATGGAGAGAATTTCAGATAGAAAAGAAGAAATTATAGAGGCTGCGGAAATAAGAATGAAGTATCAAGGATACATTGAGAGAGAAAGAATGATTGCCGACAAGCTTGTTCGCCTCGAAAACATTAAAATTAGAGGTAAATTCAATTATGATAAGGTTCACTCTTTATCAACCGAGGCTAGAGAAAAGCTAAAAAAAATAGATCCTGAAAACATAGCACAAGCAAGTAGGATCCCAGGGGTTTCCCCCAGCGACGTAAACGTCCTTCTCGTTTTAGCACAAAAATAAATTTTGTTTCACGTGGAACATTTTAAAAATATAGCAATGAACAATAAGGAAAAACTAATAAAAAACATAAGAACAGTAAAAGATTTTCCGATTCCAGGTATACTGTTTTATGACGTAACCACTCTTTTCTCAAACCCTGAGACACTGCAAATACTCTCAGACATGATGTATGAGAAATACAAAAACTGCGGCATAACGAAAGTAGTTGGAATTGAATCAAGAGGTTTTATTATGGGACCTATCTTGGCTACAAGACTAAATGCTGGTTTTGTAACAGTTAGAAAACCCGGGAAGCTTCCCGCTGAAACAATAGAGGAAAGCTATGACAAGGAGTATGGAACAGACACTGTTCAAATCCACAAAGATGCAATAAGCAAAGATGATGTTGTTCTTCTACACGACGACCTGCTAGCAACAGGAGGAACCATGGAGGCTACCTATAAGCTGGTACAACGTTTAAAGCCCAAGAAAACAATGGTTAACTTTATTATTGAGCTAAAGGATTTAAAAGGAAAGGAAGCTTTTGAAGAAAAAGGGATAAAAGTTGACTCTATCCTCCGACTATAAGTTTATTGATTTATAATTTGTATTTTTGTAGGACATCAATTGATGTCCTATTTTTGTGACTTATGGCTATAGAAGATTTCAATGCAAAGATTCAAGAGGTGGTAAAAAACCTTCCAGAGAAACCTGGCGTGTACCAATATTTCAACAATAATGGAAAAATCATCTATGTTGGAAAAGCAAAAAACCTTAAAAAGAGAGTCAGCTCCTACTTTAACAAGGCACATGAACCAGGTAAAACTAGAGTTTTAGTTAACAAGATTGATCGAATCAAGTATATCGTTGTTAATAGTGAAGAGGATGCCCTACTCTTAGAGAATAGCCTAATTAAGCAGTTTCAACCAAGGTACAATGTTCTACTCAAAGACGATAAGACCTACCCCTCTATATGCATAACAAAAGAGCCTTATCCTAGAGTTTTCTCAAC
>JASLCM010000240.1 GCA_030151845.1 Bacteroides sp. | reverse complement strand
TAAAACGGAGAAGCTTTATATCTCTCAAAAGAATATGCAATCAGACAATAGGTAGGGTGCGTTGTTCCCTTTTCCCTTTTTATAGCTCTTGAAGTAAAAGTTTAAAATATTGTATATTAAGTTGGCTTGTTAAAACTACTCTTAAAAGCACACCTAAATCCATTCACCATGTACTTGTATGCTCTGCTAATAAACTAGTTTTGATTGTAGTAAAGTATCTATACATCATGCATGCCTCTTGTCTAAAGAGAATATTCTAACGAGCGAATATCATTTTGTATGCGATCAACATTGAAGCGCCTATAGCATTGATGAATAGTAGAGTTGGTAGTTTTATAAATTGGTTTCCGTTTGGATGAACTAGTTGTTGGAACTTAGTTGCATCTAACATTTTTAGACACTTCGTATTTTAACTCACTGTTTGGGTAAAAAAAAGGAATTTCTATCTTTGTCGCAACAAAAATAAAAAAGAGATGCCTTTTACTTTTAGCCATCCAGCCCTTGTGCTCCCTTTAAGAAAGCTCCCCACGCATTGGTTTTCAATGACAGGGCTAATATTAGGTAGTATGCTACCCGATTTTGAATACTTCTTCCGCTTGGCCATAAGAAGTGAATACAGTCATACATTAGCGGGGCTCTTTTGGTTTAACTTGCCCATAGGGGTTTTACTTGCTTTTATTTTTCATCATGCAGTAAAAAAAACTCTTTTTAAAAACCTACCCGCTTTCTTTCAAGCACGATTCAATCGTTACCTTTCGTTCAATTGGAAGAATTACTTTATGCAACATCCCTTTGTAGTCCTCTTTTCTCTACTTATAGGAGCCTCTAGTCATCTGTTTTGGGATGGTTTTACTCACCCAACTGGCTGTTTTGTGGAGCACATCCCCCTCTTACAAGGAACAGTTACACTTTGGGGCAAACCTTTTCTCTTAAGTAAGCTTTTACAGCACATCAGTAGTGGTTTGGGCGCTGTTTTTATCCTTGCGGTCATTGGTAAACTTCCGGCCACCTCTACCACCTTTTCCATAAGGTGGAGCTATTGGTTTACACTCTTTTTGCTCTCGCTATTCCTTGTAGCAGTTCGCTTGCTCAGCGGACTCCCCCTCACGGCCTATGGACACCTCGTTGCTACCTGCATTGGGGCTCTCCTTTATGCTTTACTGGTAATGGCCCTTTGCCAATTGGTTAGACAGACTTTTAAAAGATAGTTTTACTCCCACCTCTCTTTAAAAATCCCTCTTTAAACTACCACAAATGAATGAGGAATTGCTTCTAAATTCACCACTATTGGGTATTGAGTGGGCTGAATCTTCTCCTTAAATTTGTAAGAAAGACCAAAAAGATGAGTACAAAATTAAATGGAGTAGCCGAAACCCTATTAATTACAGTGAAAGCACGTGCAGAGGAGAGTTTACGGACCAACGGACTTCTTCACGATCCTTACGCAGTAGCTCTTTTAGAGAAGCTTAACGAGGAGGGAATAAGAGGCATAGAAGAGGTCTCTCGTCCGTCGCAAATTGGGACAGTAATTCGTACGGTTTTATTGGATGAGTTAACAGCCCACTTCTCAGCAAGACACCATGAAGCCCTTGTAGTTAACTTAGGTTGCGGATTGGATGCAAGAAGAAGCAGACTCCAACTAAAAAACATTCATTGGTATGATATTGATTTACCCGAAGTAATTAAACTCCGTAAACGCTTTTTCCAAGAAGAGCATCGGTATACCTTAATTCCTTGTTCCATGCTCAATGAGAAGTGGCTCACCGAAATTCCATCACATTTGCCTACCCTCATTTTAGCGGAGGGAGTTACCATGTATTTTGAAGGGGCCCAACTTAAAGCTTTAGCAGATGCTGTTTTAAGACACTTCAAACAGGTGGAAGCCGCTTTTGATGTTGTCTCCCCATGGGTAGCAAAACATACACGCAATCATCCCGATGTGAGCAAATACGATGCCAGTTTCAAATGGGGATTAAAGTCGGCTAAAGCGCTTGAAAAGAAAATCCCCCAGCTTGAAATCTTATCCGAGCGCTCCTTTATGTTGCAGCAGGCCCTCTCTCGTTGGCCACTTTATATGCGTCCGTTTCGTCATTTTAACTTTGTAAAGAACATGTGCCGAATTATTCATTGCAGAAAACGCTCCTTTTCATGAACTCTTTTCCTTTTTTACAGTTTAATAGGGTATGAATAAAAAAGAGAAGATAGACCCACGAGGGGTTCAGATTGATGCCTACTGGGTTCCCTCCGAGGAGGTTGAGGATTATGTAGCTACAAGAGAGGAGCTTGCAAAACGAGCAACTGCTCTTTTTCAAACCTTTTGTGAGCATGTATCTCGCGATTGGGCAGGAAGTGAAGATGGAGAGGCAGTTGTTGGATACGATGCAGACTATCAAATCAAAGCCTTAGTACACCTAGACCCTATGGCCATGCAGTGGGTAGATGAATATCCAGCTATAGAGGAGTTTAATGAGGTCTTACTTGCCCATAATGAATATACCGTCGAAGAGTGGAAACAGATGATGAAGGAGAAGAGTCAGGAGTAAATCACCACTATCTTTGGATAAGTTGAGTGAAAGGTGCCGACTCTTTTACTGAAAAGCTAGTTCCATTTTTGTTCCCTTTGGAAATGGATGGGGATTTCTCTCTTGCGAGAAAATTTTAAGGGGGGGAGTAGTTAGGGAGAGGCTTCAAAGCAAGTTGTTCGTCTGTATCTTAGCTCATTGACTCTAGGAAAATAAACCGTTGGAGAGAGCGCTGTTGCTCAATCCTCCATCAAAGTAGAACTAAGATAGCTTGTGCTAAACAAGAA
>JASLCM010000216.1 GCA_030151845.1 Bacteroides sp. | reverse complement strand
AACACATGATCTATGGAGTATAGAAAACCTACCGATCCTAGAGTAAACAATCCAATAAAAAGATAGGTTAGCTTTCTTTTATCAATGGCTTTCACTAAAAGGTATACAATAGTCAGAGCACTTAGTCCCCACAAGAGGTAGACTAAATTAAATGGATAGAGGTAGTGAGAGATAAGTAATGATAGCAATACAATTAAAACAGTTCCTCCTACTATATTTCGAGTAGCCTTAAAATCTCTCTCATATACCCAAACCATACTTCCACTAAAGAGTAATGCAAGAAGAATAACAACAAACTCTCCTATAGGTGTAAGCGTTCCTTCAAAAGGAATTTCATCAAAACGAATTCCAACAACAAAAAACAGAACAGCACAGCAACCTGTAAATAGTAGAGAGCCTGATAACCCTTCACGATAGAGCGCTAGAAAAAATGCAAAATAAACTAATGCAGATCCGGTCTCTTTTTGCAACACAATCAATACAAAGGGGAGTAAAATGAGGAAAAGGAGCATACAAAAGTCTTTTACTTTACTCATAGAGAACGAGTATTCACCCATATATTTTCCTAAGGCCAAAGCTGTTGCAAATTTCGCAAATTCTGCGGGTTGTACGCTTACAGGTCCTAACTGTAGCCAAGATCTAGACCCTTTGACATCTGGAGCTATAAAAATGGTTACAATGAGAAGAATTATAAATGCAATATAGATTAGATAGGCAAAGGTCTCATAGAATTTATCATCTATCAATAGAAGAGTCCCTCCTAACCCTATGGAACAAACGGCCCAAACTAATTGCTTACCAGCACGCGTAGAAAAATCGAAAAAATCGACTTCACCATACTCATAGCTAGCTCCACATACACTAAACCACCCCAATACCAATAGAGCTAAAAAAAGAACTATTGTTATCCAATCTACTTTACTCCAAACACTACTTTTTCTTGAGATCATAAGGAATTAAATTTGCTTGACTAATTTGCTCTTCTAAATATTTGCGTTCCTCTGCAATCTCACCGTTAAGGTACTTCTCAATCATTAAACCTCCTATTGGAACTGCCCATGTTGCCCCAAATCCTCCATTCTCAACATAAACGGCTATTGCTATTTTTGCATTATGCATAGGTGCAAATCCCATAAAAACTGAGTGATCTTTTCCTTTATTTTGAGCGGTACCAGACTTTCCGCAAACCTCAATTCCAGGAATATTGGCACGTCTACATGTGGCTCCGTATGGACTTCCTATTACGGCACCCCGCATACCTTCTGCTACATAATCATAATATTGAGGTGAAATCGTTGTGTGTCGCTTAGTGGTGTAAAGAGAGTCTAAAACTCCCCCTTTAATCTCCTTAACAATGTGTGGAGTGATAAAATGTCCTCGATTACCTATTGTCGCCCCCAAATTCGCTAACTGAATAGGGGTTAATAAGATCTCTCCTTGTCCTATTGCTGTATGTATGATACGAAGCCCTCCCCACCTATTCTCGCCATATATTTTATCATAAAACGAAGCATTAGGAATTAAACCACGTTTCTCACCTGGCAAGTCAACTCCTAGTGCATATCCAAAACCCATAGAGACCATGTGATCCTTCCAAATAGTTAACGCCTTTGATGGGGAACCATATTTTTTATGATCGATCATACGATAAAGCCCCCAACAATAATAGGAGTTACAGGAGGTGGATATAGAGCCAATGAAAGGAATAGGACTCCCGTGGGTGTGACAACCTACCCGAAGCCCTGGAACAACAAAACCATGATAACAGGGAAAAGTTGTGGTTAAATCTACGATCTCTTCCTCCAGAAAAACTAGGCCTTGAGCTGTTTTAAAAGTGGAAGCAGGAGGATAAGCAGCCATCAAGGATCGATTAAAAAGAGGTTTTAAAGGATCTTGCTGTAATACTCTATGATTTTTCCCACGCATTCTACCTATTATCATCGATGGGTCATAAGATGGAGAAGAGACTAGGCATAGAATTTCTCCAGTTTCTGGTTCAATAGCAACAATACTTCCAAGTTTTCCTTGCATGAGCTTCTCTCCCAACATTTGGAGTTCAATATCTAAACTAAGAACAAGATCTTTGCCTGGTATTGGTTTCTTATCCAGTGCTCCCTCTTTATAGCTGCCTTTTATTCTACCATGTGCATCTCTAAGAAGGACTTCTACTCCTTTCTCTCCTCTAAGTACCTTCTCGTAAGATCGCTCCACTCCTTGTCTCCCTATATAATCTCCTCCACGGTAATAGTCATCGAGTTCTATATCTCGTCGAGAAACTTGCCCAATATCCCCTAAAGCATGAGCTGCTGAGGCATAGCTATACTGCCTAACACTCCGCCGCTCAACATAAAAACCAGGAAATTTAAATAGCTTCTCTTGAAAAACACCTGATTCTTCCGGCGTTAATTGAGACATAAAAGGTTGATGCGTGTAAACAGAGTACCCCGGGTTTAACCTTCTGTTTTTCATCCTACTCATTCGTTCATTAAACTGTTCACGAGTAATGTGCAAGGTTAAGCAAAGATCTGCTGTATCTAAGTTCTGAATTTCGCGTGGTATTACGGTAATATCATAAGATGGCTGATTATAAACCAATAGTTTGCCGGTTCTATCATAAATAGCCCCTCTTGAGGGGTATTGAATGCGATTTAAAAAAGCATTACTGTCTGCATTCTTCTTATAGTGATCGGTTGTGATCTGCAAAAAAAATAATCGGATAATATAGATAAGCACAATAACTACGGCAATTGCACCTATCATGTATTTTCTGTTTTCATATGTATAATTCCGACTCATGTTCTTTCTCTTAACCGATTATAGATAAAATAAAGAAATAAAGAGAGAATTACAGAGGAGAAAATATGAATGGATAAGTCTCCCAAATGCATGAAAGAGAAATAGAGCAATGTTAAGAATGTAGCATGATGAATAACTAACATCATCCCAACATATTTCCAATAAGAAGCTCTTCCCATAGTATCCGCATGTGGAGTATATTCTTCATTCAGATCTCTTGGACTAGAAAGTTTGAGTATACTTGGTCTTAAAAAAGCAATAAGTACGGTAGAAGCCGCATTCATTCCCAAAGTGTTGGAAAAAATGTCGACAAGCAAACCCACTATAAAACCTATCCAAAGTAACCGATTCCGTGATACCGAGGTCGGAAGAGTAAGAATTGGAAAAAAATAGATATAAGGAGTTGCAAAGAAAAAAAGATGGATGTGATTAAAAACAAGCACTTGTAAGGCGACAAGGACAAGCATCCATATACTAAATATGATATAGTTTACTTTCATTCTGTTTCTAATAATGTACGTTCATCACGCTCTTTATTGTCTATCACTCGAACACTGCCTAATTTCCCGAAATCATTCGTGAGCTTAATTTTTAAGAGATAGGATAAGCCATCATCAGACTCTCCTAAATCATCTACAACTCCAACAATGATTCCCTCTGGAAATACTGCAGAGTAGCCACTAGTTACAATTGTATCACCCAAGCTAAACTCTGCATGTCGAGGCAGATCGTTCAAATAAGCATAGGTTGGATCACCTAGTTCCCATCTTAAATAGCCAAAGTAATCACTACCAATAATTTTGCAACTAATACTTGATTTACTATTTAGAACAGACATAACCCAAGCATAATTAGTAGACACCTTATATACAATACCGATTACACCTTTACCATCTACCACTCCCATTTCTGGACGGATTCCATCTTTACTTCCTCTATTTATTGTAATGAAGTTATCTGCTTTATTGATGCTATTATTAACCACTTGCGCCTCGATTAAGGAGTAGTTTGCTAGCTGTCGGTAAACAGTGCTCTCTATTGCTAGGGAATCTACATGTAAACTTTTTAATTTCGATGTTAAAGAGGCTACCTCCTGTTCTAGATGAAGGTTACGTTCTATTAGCTCCTCATTGGTAATTTTAAGGTGAAAGTAAGAGGTTAAAGCATTAGACGCCTCATATACACGACCAGTCACCTCATTAGCAGAAGTCAAATAAACACTATGTTGAAAGTTATTGAACTGAAATAATAAAATAAAACTGGTTACCTCTAATAAAACAAAGAGGAACCAGTAATTATAAGTTGCTAAAAAATTAATTAAATTCCGCATAGATATAAGTTAATTACACCTCGGTAATAGAGGTGCAATTAAATGATTATTTTTCAAGCATTAACGCATTAAGAAAGAAAATCTATCTACATTTTTCAAGGCTACACCAGTACCCTTTGCTACTGCATGAAGAGGATCCTCTGCTATATGAAAAGGAATATTAATTTTATCTCTTAATCGAGTATCAAGTCCACGTAGTAAAGCACCACCTCCTGCCAAATAGATTCCATTTTGCACTATGTCGGCATAGAGTTCTGGTGGTGTATTCTCTAAAGCATTTAATATAGCTGTTTCTATCTTAGAGATTGACTTATCCAAGCAGTGTGCAACTTCTTGGTAACACACAGGAACTTCCATAGGTAGAGCAGTTATTCGATTTGGTCCATGTACAATATAATCTTCGGGAGCCTCATCACCTAACTCTGTTAGAGCTGCTCCAACATGGATTTTAATACGTTCAGCCATACGCTCACTAACCTTCACGTTATGCTGTCTACTCATGTACTCTTGAATATCGGCTGTAAAATCATCGCCTGCAATACGTATTGAACTGTTTGATACAATTCCTCCAAGTGATATTACTGCAATTTCTGTAGAACCACCACCTATGTCTACAATCATGTTCCCTTCAGGCATCTCTACATCTATACCTATACCTATAGCTGCTGCCATTGGTTCAAAAATAAGATAGACATCGCGTCCGCCAGCATGCTCTGCAGAGTCACGAACTGCTCTCAGTTCTACCTCTGTACTTCCAGAGGGAACCCCTATTACCATACGCAGCGAGGGAGAAAATAGATACCTACGTGTATTTACCATTTTAATCATACCTCGCATCATCTGTTCACAAGCGTAGAAGTCTGCTATAACCCCATCACGTAAAGGACGAATTGTTCGTATATTATCATGGGTTTTTTCATGCATCATCTTGGCTTTACCTCCCACAGCTATCATCTTCTCTGTGCGGCGATCTAAAGCAACAACCGACGGTTCATCTACAACTACTTTACCATTGGATATGATAATCGTATTTGCAGTACCTAGGTCCATTGCTATTTCTTGAGTAAAGGAGAATAATCCCATATACTTTTTCTTTATCGGTTAAAAAATTAATGTTTAAAATGCCTGTTTCCAGTTACGACCATGCTCATGTTGTGTTCATCACAATAATCAAAGGAGAGCTGATCTTTAATTGAGCCTCCTGGCTGGATAACGGCTGTAATTCCTGCGTTGTGTGCTATTTCTACACAGTCAGGAAATGGGAAAAAAGCATCGGAAGCCATCACAGCTCCTTCAAGGCTTATTCCAAATGATTTTGCTTTTTCTATTGCTTGTATCAAAGCGTCTACTCGTGAAGTTTGTCCTACTCCACTCGCACAAAGCTGACCATCTTTTGCTAATACTATTGCATTAGATTTACTGTTCTTTACTATTTTATTTGCAAAAAGAAGATCTTTCACCTCATTCTTTGTAGGTTCTTTCTTAGTTACAACTTTTAGGTCACTCTCAGTTTCAACCACGAGATCTCTGTCTTGAACTAAGACACCATTCAGTATGGAACGGTACTGCCTTTTAATGGGTTTAGATTCTTTACGGACTAAAATGATCCGATTCTTCTTTTGTCCGAGGATTTCTAGGGCATCTACATCATAGTCTGGAGCAATAACTACCTCAAAAAAGATCTTATTCATCTCTTCCGCTGCAGCCTTGTCAACAATTCCATTAGTTATTAACACTCCTCCAAAAGCAGAAACAGGGTCACCTGCTAAAGCATCTTTCCAAGCCTCAAC
>JASLCM010000207.1 GCA_030151845.1 Bacteroides sp. | reverse complement strand
GCAGAAACTACCTTTGGAGGTAGACCAGAGTTGGTGGATACAACAGGTATTATAGATTATGGAAGTTTAATATATATAGCACTACAGCGGTCGAGGACAGCAAAAGAGGCGATTAAGGTTATGACCTCTTTGGTGCAAGAGTATGGTTACTATAGTGGCGGAGAGTCTTTTACTATAGCCGATCCTAATGAGATTTGGATTATGGAGCTAATTGGTAAAGGACCAGGAATTCGTGGTGCTGTTTGGGTGGCTGTGCGTGTACCCGATGATTGCATTACAGCTCATGCTAATCATTCTCGTATTCATCAGTTTGATATGAATGATAAAGAGAACTGCATGTATTCGCCAGACGTCATCTCTTTTGCACGCGAAAAAGGATATTTTTCGGGTGTAAATAAAGATTTTTCTTTTTCCAGGGCTTATGCACCTTTAGATTTTGGTGCAGTGAGGTATTGTGAAGCTCGGGTTTGGAGCTACTTCAATAGGTTTACCGATCGAGGCAAAGAGTTTTTACCTTATATTCAGCGAGAAACAGATGAGCCAATGCCACTTTTTGTAAAACCTAGTAGAAAATTATCTGTACAAGATGTAAGAGAGGCAATGAGAGATCATTACGAAGGTACGCCTTTGGATATTAGTAAAGATTTTGGTGCTGGGCCTTATCATACCCCTTATCGTTTATCTCCCTTAGAATTTAAGGTAGGGGAAGAGAGTTATTTTAATGAGAGACCAATTTCAACTCAGCAGAGCGCCTTTGTTTTTGTTGCACAAATGAGAGCCGACTTACCCGATCCTATTGGTGGAGTATTATGGTTTGGACTTGATGATGCTAATATGACGGTATTTACACCAGTTTATTGCTCTACAGATGAGGTTCCACACGCTTATGCCCCTAATGGTGCAGATTATATTACTTTTTCTTGGGAGTCTGCTTTCTGGATGTACAACTGGGTTGCAAATATGATTTATCCACGCTATGATTTAATGATTGATGATCTTCGTTCTGTACAATCGGCCTTAGAAAATGAGTTTGATGAGAGTCAGGATGCAATTGAAGAGGTTGCACTAAAACTCCATGCTGCTGATCCTGAAAAAGCTAAAAGCTTTTTAAAAGATTATACGCACTTAACGGCACAGAAAGCGTTTGAGTCTTGGAAGAAATTGGGAGAGTTTTTAATCGTAAAGTATAACGATGGAATTGTGCAAAAAACCAAAAATGGCCAATTTATGAGAGATGAGTATGGACAGCCTGCTAGTGTGTTACGTCCTGGTTATACGAAAGAGTTCTTAGAGGAGTATATCAAGAAAACAGGAGATAGATATAAGGTGATAGAATAAAAATAGGCATTGAGAGAGATAGAGCAAAGAGTGGTGTAAGAAGAGGTAAGCCTGTTTTAACCTACTTACGCTACTCTTTATCTGTATAAAAATAGCGTATTTTATACTATTTCTTTTATATTTGTAGAGTAGGCCTTAACGAACCAAAAATTAACGTAGAATGGAAAATAAAGAATTAATAAAAAAAGTAACGGAGAAAGCTAAGCAATGGTTAACTCCAGCTTATGATACATAGACTCAAAAGGCCATCCAAGTGATGCTTGAGAGTGAGGATAAAACAGAGTTAATTGAATCTTTTTATAAAGATCTGGAGTTTGGAACTGGTGGTTTGAGAGGAATAATGGGGGCTGGCAGTAATCGGATGAACAGATATACTGTTGGAGGTGCTACACAGGGACTTTCTAACTATTTGAATAAACAGTTTAAAGAGCTGAAACAAATCTCGGTAGTAATAGGTCACGATTGTCGCAACAATAGTAGAAAGTTTGCAGAGATAGCTGCTGGGGTATTTTCTGCAAATGGTATAAAAGTATATTTATTTGAGGATTTACGCCCAACGCCAGAAATTTCTTTTGCTATTCGTGAACTGGGTTGCCAAAGTGGAGTTATTATTACTGCCTCTCATAATCCTAAAGAGTACAATGGATATAAGGCTTACTGGGATGATGGAGCACAAGTATTGGCTCCTCATGATGTTGGTATCATTGATGAGGTTAATAAAATATCATCAGCTTCGGAAATTAAGTTTGAAGGCAATTCTGACCTAATAGAATCTCTAGGCAAAGAGATGGATCAGCTCTTTTTGAATCAGGTGAAAACAGTATCAATTAATCCTGATGTAATTAAGAAGCATAAAGATCTTAAGATTGTTTACACTCCTATTCATGGTACAGGTATAATGCTTATTCCTACTGCTTTAAAAATGTGGGGATTTGAGAACTTGATAGATGTTAAGGAGCAAAACGTAATTAGTGGTAACTTCCCAACAGTAGAGTCTCCTAACCCAGAAGAACCAGCGGCTTTAGCTATGGCTGTAGCCAAAGCTAAAGAGGTCGATGCAGATCTTGTTATGGCGAGTGATCCTGATGCGGATCGTATTGGGGTAGCTTGTAAGGATGACCAAGGTGAGTGGGTTCTTATCAATGGTAATCAAATTACGATACTTTACATCTATTATATTTTGACCCAACGGAAGGCGAATAACTTGTTAAAAGGGAACGAGTTTTGTGTTAAAACGATTGTGACAACTGAATTACTCAAGGTTATAGCAGATCGTGTTGGTGTTCCAATGCTTGATTGCTACACTGGCTTTAAATGGGTTGCACGAGAAATAAGAATCCGAGAAGGAGAGATGAAATACATTGGTGGTGGAGAGGAGAGCTATGGCTTTTTAGCAGCAGATTTTGTTCGTGATAAAGATGCTGTATCTGCTTGTTGCTTAATGGCCGAAATTGCTGCTTGGGCAAAAGATCAAGGGAAAACTCTTTATGAGCTACTTCAGGATATTTACTTGGAATTTGGTTTTTCAAGAGAACGAGGCATCAGTGTTGTGAAGAAAGGAAAGAGTGGTGCCGATGAGATAAAGAGGATGATGGAAGAATTTAGGAGCAATCCTCCTAAAGAGATAGCAGGTTCTCAGGTAATTTGTAAAAAGGACTACTTGACACTTACTCAACGAGATGAAAACGGAGAGTCTGCGATTGATATGCCCGATAAATCGAATGTTTTACAATATTTTACTGCAGATAAAACAAAGGTGTCTATACGTCCGTCTGGAACTGAGCCTAAAATTAAGTTTTACTTAGAGGTGAAGGGTGAAATGAAATCGAGGGAGCAATATGCTGAGGCTACAGAAAAAGCTGACCTTAAGATTCAAAAAATAGTAGAAGATTTGGGGTTGTAAACCTCTTTCTTTAAATGATATAAAAGGAGAGCCATGGCTCTCCTTTTCTTGTTTAGAGAGAGAAACTTTTTATTCGATTTTAGCAGCTAAACCTTTTTGATTAACTTCGTGTTAGTTTAGTAGTGATGCTTTCAAATGTGTAGCTTCAATCTTGAAATATGGTAAGATTTAGAATTGTTTTCTTTAACATATTACTTTTTTTAATGTTTCTCTTCCAGCCTATTTCTGCAAACCACTCGTTTGTTGTAAATATGTCTAAGGCTATTTATAAAGCGGATAATAAAAACTGGGGAGTAGCTCAAGATAATAGAGGGTTTCTTTATTTTGCGAATGATAGAGGACTTCTGCAATTTGATGGCTTTGAATGGAAGTTGTTTCAACTCCCTAACCGAACGATTGTTCGTTCAGTGTTGGTGGGGAGTGATGAGCGTATTTACACAGGAAGTTTTGAGGATTTTGGTTTTTGGGAGAGGAATCTTGCTGGTGAATTAGTCTATACATCACTAGGCATAGGAGTTCCTAAAAAGGAATGGATGAATGATGATTTTTGGAAAATTGTAGAGACCGATAGTCTTATTTATTTTCAGTCATTTTCCTCTATTTATGCTTATGATGGTGAAAAGGTAAATCGTATACCTACCGATCGAGGCTTTCTGTTTATACAAGAGGTTCAAAATGAGTTATACATTCAAGCGATTAATGGACCTTTGTTTCATTTGCAAGGGATGGAGTTGGACTTAGTTCCTGGTAGTGAGTTGTTGAGTGAGAGTGATGTTCGCATCATCTTACCTGGCAAGGAGCTAAACTCTTTATTGATTGGAACAACAAAAGGTTTCTATACGTACAATCAGAATCGTTTCAACAAGTTAGAAACTGCTACGTTTAATGAGCTAACCGACAGTGATCCCAATGTGGCGGTTTACTCGCGTAACAATACTTATTACATTGGAACTTTGCTGAATGGTGTTTACGAGGTCTCATTAGATGGTGAGATTATAGAGCATATTGGTACTCAGAATAATTTACAGAGTAACACGGTTCTCTCTTTGCTGCAAGATAACTTAGGAGATCTCTGGTTAGGGTTGGATGGGGGAATTAGCTTTATAAAGAAGATGCCAGACATGAGTATTTTTATTGATGAGCAAGGAAGCTTTGGTAGTGTTTATGATGCTAAAATATGGGGAGATCACTTATTATTAGCCACCAACCAGAGAGTCTATTCAATTCCATTGAATCAGTTAGATGCTCCCAATCCACTCTCTCATTTAAAGCCTTTAGCTGGAAGCAAGGGGCAAGTTTGGAAATTTAAAGAGATTGATGGAAAGTTATACTGTCTTCATACACGAGGATTTCTGGAAATTACGGATGAACTTAAAGTCAAAGAATACTCAAAGATTCCTGTTGGTTTTTTTGATGCAGAGAAAGCGCTGTTGGGAGGAAAAGAGCAGATCTTACTAGGGAGTTACTCTAGTTTATGGT